>JAUUYO010000130.1 GCA_030590405.1 Kangiellaceae bacterium | reverse complement strand
TCGGAGAATTCGGTCTCTTCAAATTGAAAGAGAAGGGATTGGCCGAACATTTCGGCGGTAATACCCGTTCGGTCTGAAACAAAAAACACTTTGCGTTTCATATTTGCTCACCATGCAGTAAAATACGATTTCTATGTTTGATTTAATCATGCCCTGACAAGTCAAGCAACCTCAACTAAAGTTATGTTGGAATAAAGAGTTTCTTGTAATATCATGAATTCCCTGATTTTTAGCTTAGCTGATCTTTAGCTTGATTTGAAAAGGCATGAATAACCCATTGGAGCGAAAACGTGCAAGATAATGTACTTTGGTATGACGGTTTAGGAATGAACGATGTTGAGCGTGTAGGCGGCAAAAATGCATCCTTAGGCGAAATGATCAGTAACCTGAGTAATATGGGAGTCAGTGTACCAAATGGTTTTGCGACCACAGCTGATGCTTTCAGGACTTTTATGTCACAAAGCAGCTTGCACGATAAAATTCAAGCTGAACTGAATGTTCTGGATGTTGAAGATGTCGACGCGTTGGCGGTAACGGGTAAAAAAGTCCGTCAATGGGTAATGGAGACACCATTTCAGGCCGAGCTGGAAGAGGCTATTTACGATGCCTATTTAAAGCTAAAGGGCGATGCTAACGATGAGTTTGCGGTTGCGGTACGTTCTTCGGCCACCGCCGAAGATCTGCCGGATGCCTCCTTTGCCGGTCAACAAGAGACCTTTCTCAATGTTCGAGGCTGGGATAATGTCAAACTGGCGCTAAAGGAAGTTTTTGCCTCACTATTTAATGACCGAGCGATTTCATATCGAGTACATCAAGGATTTGAACATAGTGATGTGGCTTTGTCCGCGGGTATCCAGAAGATGATCCGTAGTGATCTTGCATCCAGCGGGGTGATGTTCACGATCGATACGGAATCAGGATTTTCCGATGTGGTATTTATCACTGGTGCTTATGGATTGGGTGAAACAGTCGTTCAGGGCGCCGTTAATCCCGATGAATTTTATGTTCACAAACCAACCCTCGAAGCCGGAAAACAGGCGATTGTACGTAAAAATATTGGCGGCAAAGCGATCAAAATGGTTTATACCGATGATGTTGGCCATGGTAAATCGGTGGAAACCGTCGAAGTTGATATGGCTCTTCGTCAGCAATACTGTATTACCAATGATGAGGTGCAGGAACTGGCTAAACAAGCCATTATCATCGAAAAACATTATCAACGACCCATGGATATTGAATGGGCCAAAGATGGTGCCGATGGCAATATTTATATCGTACAAGCCAGACCGGAAACGGTGCGCAGTCGTGATGATGGTCGAACCATCGAGCGCTATATATTAGAGAATACCTCACAAGTGGTTGCCACGGGACGGGCTATTGGACAAAAAGTTGGTAAAGGTGCGGCTCGCTTAATTAATGACCTTTCCGAGATGTCTAAGGTTAAGGCCGGAGACGTCTTGGTTACCGATATGACCGATCCGGATTGGGAACCTATTATGAAGCGGGCTTCAGCAATTGTCACTAACCGAGGCGGTAGAACCTGTCATGCGGCTATTATTGCCCGTGAACTAGGCATACCGGCGGTTGTTGGCTGCGGTAACGCGACTGATTTAATTAAGCCTGATCAGGAAGTAACCGTTTCCTGCGCTGAAGGTGATACCGGAAATATTTATGAAGGACTGCTAGATTTCAAAATTAACCACAGTGAAATCGATAATATGCCTGATTTACCCTTCAAAATTATGATGAACGTGGGTAACCCCGACAGAGCATTCGATTTTGCCAGATTGCCTCACTACGGTATTGGACTGGCGCGCCTGGAGTTTATTATCAATCGAATGATTGGCGTTCACCCAAGAGCTTTACTGGAGTTTGACCAATTAGAAGATGATGAGCTTAAAGCCACTATCGGCGATCAAATGGCGGGTTATGCTGATCCAGTATCCTTTTATGTTGATAAATTGGTCGAAGGAATTTCTACCTTAGCCTGCGCTTTTTCACCGGAAAAAGTTATCGTTCGAATGTCTGATTTTAAATCCAATGAATATGCCAACCTGATCGGCGGACACCTATACGAGCCAGAAGAAGAAAATCCGATGCTAGGATTCCGCGGAGCTTCTCGATATATTTCTGATGAGTTTATGCAATGCTTTGAGCTTGAATGTCAGGCAATTAAACGAGTTCGTGAGGAAATGGGACTGGTCAATGTTGAAGTTATGATCCCATTCGTCCGAACAGTTGATGAAGCAGCGCAAGTAATTGAATTACTAAAGAAAAATGGGTTAAAACGGGGCGAGAACGGGCTCAGAGTCATTATGATGTGCGAGCTACCTTCAAACGCGTTGATGGCGGATGAGTTCTTAGAGCATTTCGATGGTTTTTCTATCGGTTCCAATGACTTAACCCAATTAACTCTTGGTCTGGACCGAGACTCAGCCATTATTGCCCATCTTTTCGATGAGAGAAATCCAGCCATTAAAAAGTTACTTAGCATGGCAATACAAGCCTGTCGTAAAGCTAATAAATACATTGGTATTTGTGGGCAAGGGCCTTCCGATCATCCTGATTTGGCCATGTGGCTAATGGAAGAAGGGATTGATAGCGTTTCGCTTAACCCCGATAGTGTGCTTGAAACCTGGTTGTTTTTGGCTGGTAAAGAGCAAGAGTAAAAAAACTCACCACAGAGGCATTGTGGTGAGAATACTCTTTTGTTTGTAACTTATGTTTTAGATTTTTCCCGTCGCTCACAATCCTATTTTTGACCCACCTGAATATAAACCCGTCGATTTAGTGCTCTGCCACTGGCTTTTCGATTACTGGCGACGGGGTTTTTTTCACCAAAAGCAAGAGTTTTAAATCGGGTTGGATCCGCACCTTCCAAAGTAAGTAGTTTTTGTACCGCAGCAATCCGCCTTTCTGACAACTTATGATTATAACCGCGCGAGCCCTTACTATCGGTGTAACCTCTTAAAAATACCACTTCCAAATTGGGATCAAATCGAACGTAGGCAGCAAGCGCACTGAGTTTGTTTTGATAAACCTTTTTTACCAAATGCTTAGAAAAATCAAATCGTAAGGTCATTTGAGCTAACTCATCCAACTGATAAGGTACCAGACTGGTCAAACAGTCCAAAAAGCGATCATAGGGTTGTTTAAAGCCCACCGCAGATAAAGACACTGCAACCTGATCTTGAATGGATTCAAAATTTTGATATCGAAAGGTTGGGAAGCGACCGACCTCTAATTCATTTAATAACTTCCAGCTGGCGGTGTCGAGGGTGTGGAATATATGTTTGCCAGTTCTAATTTCAACCTCGCCTAAATCTCTAGCGCGCTGTTCAGGTAGCCATGCTGGGCTTAATGACTGAATAGATGCGACTTTTACTGCTGTGACCGCTTGTCTTTTGTAGCTTAAGTTAAACTCCAAAGATTGTTTTTTTCCAGCCTGTTTGTTGAATGTGGCTTTGCCATAATAAGGCACTTTGTGAGTTAACTGGCAGCCCAGCGGATTACCGTTAAATTGCCAGTCAGACTCACCGAGTTCGGCTTCATAGACTTTGTAGCTGGCGCTTACGGAAAAGCTGCAAAATAGAAAAAACCAACAGATAAGCCGTTTTGTTGGAGGCTGTTTTGATAGAGCTTGTTTTGATAGGGCATGATTGAGCAAAAACATGGATGAAGTCCTCTAAATGTTTAGTTCTCAATATAGTTTTCAATATAGTTTTCAATATAGTTTTCAAGACAAGTTATCGGCGTAAAAAATAGCGACTTAAGTGGTGGCCAATAAAAAGTTATTTTTCTTTTCAGTAAGTGATAGAATTCATCTTTATTTTAAATACAAGGCGTATTTTTAAAAATGAGCATTATGAAACGTCGTTTCAGAGGTTTTTTTCCTGTTATTGTCGATGTGGAAACTGGTGGGTTTAATCCGAAAACCGATGCGTTACTTGAAGTTGCGGCTGTTACTTTGAAATTTGATGAACTCGGTAATTTGCATCCTGACGCTGAGTTCCATTTTAATGTTGAGCCTTTTGAGGGGGCTAATATTGAGCCTGCCGCACTAGAGTTTACTGGGATTGATCCTGATCATCCTTTACGCTTTGCGGTGTCCGAATCAACCGCGTTAAGGGAAATGTTTTCTGAAATTAGAAGCGCACAAAAAAATGCTGAATGTCAACGCTCGGTATTAGTTGGGCATAACGCCGCTTTTGATATTGCGTTTGTTCAAGCCGCCGCAGAGCGCATTAAAGCAAAAAGAAATCCATTTCACCCCTTCACTAATTTTGATACGGCTACTTTGTCTGGCCTGGCTTTAGGTCAGACAGTACTGGCAAAAGCCTGTGCGCTAGCCAATATAAAATTTGATGGAGAAGAGGCTCACTCTGCATTGTATGATGCAAAAAAAACTGCCGAATTATTTTGTTTTATTGTTAATCGTTGGAAAAAATTGGGTGGTTGGCCGTTAGGGGATTGAGTCCACCTGGGTTATTTTTAGAACCTGGAACCTGGCCATCTAAGCCAAAACCGACTGCCCGTAATGTTTTACAATCGTTCGGTCACCGCTGGAATTATAAATATTATTGTCCGGGTCAAAGCCTTTAATGAGATTGAAGGTCCGTTTAGTTGAGCTTGTCACTAGCTCGACAAGACGAGCATTGACTTCATTTTTGAAATTACACTGCTTGACTAAATTCATTAATCCGTTCCAGCTGGTCTCTAACTCCGGATGATTCAAGCAGTACTTTCTTACTTCGGTTATTTTAGGTTGGCTGACGATCCCCCTATTAATGACTGCCGGGATCTGCTGTTGATTGATCTGTTTAACCAGTTTGTTTTTCTCCTTGGTCAACTGCGATAACTCAGTGAAATTGCGTTTTTCCAAGGCATTTTGTTCGCAACATAAAATATCGTGTAAAGTTTGATATTGTTCAGCCCATTGGTTTAATAATGTTTGGTACACTTGGAACTCTTTCATATTATTCTCCATATTACGATATCTAATAGCCGTCATAACTTGATTCAAAATCGAGCATTTTATTGGCTACCTGTTGATATTTTATTTTGTAATCACCCTTAGATAATTTTTCTTTGACCGGTGAGATTCGATCCGGATCAAGCACAGGAGCCGATTTCATCTGTTCAATCAGTTGACTGATTTTGCCCGCCTGATTGGTGATATTTACAGAGTCAGAATCGGTTGTGCTAAGTTTTGCACTAGCTCTTTTGGTTTGTTTCTTTTCTGATTTCCCCGTTTTTCCCAACAGCGCCTTTGATTGCCCCGGGACTAAACTTTGAATATCCAAAACCATAAGTTATCATTCCTTTCTAATTATCTTGCTGCGGCGAGTATGACTTCCAATTGATCCTTACCTATCACTCTAGCACTAAACGAACGCTTTGATTGGGTATTTCTCACTTTTGTACTCTCACCCATTGTTGCATCAGCTAATGCAATACCTTGTAAATTAATGGCAAAAAACTGATTCTTTGCAGATATTTGTACAATATCACCCCTGCAAACCATGCAAATACTGTCCTTAAATATGACCGAGCCAGCCTTCAAAAATCGTTTGGGGCTGGTATCCACAACTTGAGCCTTGTTTTGGACTGGTTCCTTCCTTAAGGTCGAAATATTAACTCTTTTGACTTCAATATCTTGCTCTGAAATAATTGATTTTTTTGCAATATTATTTTTTGCTACGATCACATCAGCAAACTTATAGACCGTTGCTGAAATTAACACCTTCCATGAAACTGGTAAATTGCAACTAACCGCGACTGTCATTCGTCCATCGCTTTTTGAGCCTGCAGGTAAGCTTGTGTGTAGCTTATTAACGCAGTGGCGTAAACGTAATCTCTGATCTAATTGATTGACATTAATGGTTATAGATGGGTTATCGGCAGCATTTGTCATTTCTTCGAGGAATTTTTTTGCCGCATGCCTGATATTTTCAGATGGCTCAAATTGTATTATTTGCTCAGCACTGGCATGACTCGCCATCATATTGACAAAAACAGCCATCATTGGCCCACTAATCAGTCGTAAAATAGGGTGTTTTTTCTGTTTTGTGGCAAAAAACATTATCTTTATCCTACAGTTTTGTCGATTTTTACTATACTTAATCTCAAGACAAGGTAAATCGATCTTTTAAGACAAGGTAAATCGATGGAACTATTTTAGCGGTAAAAAAATACTGGCTTAAATCGGTTTATGTCATATTAATATTATTATAGAACGAGCAATAACTATGCCATCAGTTGGCAGAACGATAGAAAAGAGGAAATTCTAATGTCCAGTATTCTTGACTCGGTCAATCAGCGGACTCAGATGGTCGGACAGAACCGTCTGGAGTTATTAATGTTCAGTTTGGCCGGAAAACAGCTCTATGGAATTAACGTGTTTAAGGTAAGAGAGGTGATCCAATGCCCACCTTTGACCACTTTGCCTGGCTGTCATCATGTGGTGCGAGGAATCGCTCAGATCCGAGGTAAAGCCATTTCCGTAATTGATTTGAGTATGGCGGTTGGTGGTCCTTCCTTAGGGGACGCCGCAAAATGTTTTGTGATTATCGCGGAGTACAATCGTAAAGTTCAAGGGTTCCTGGTCAAATCGGTTGAGCGGATCGTGAACATGAACTGGAGTGACATTCATCCGCCACCTAGTGGTTCAGGCAAGAGTCACTACCTTACCGCAGTCACCAACATAGACGATAAACTGGTTGAGATTATCGATGTAGAAAAAATATTGTCTGAAATCACCCCCAATAAAGCTATCGTTAGTCAGGAGATCGTTGAAGAAAACCTTGGCAAAGCGCCGGCAGATAAATTTGTGCTAATCGCCGATGATTCCTCGGTGGCCCGTAGCCAGATAAAACGAACGGTTGAACAGTTAGGCTTTAAAACAAAAATATTTAAGGATGGCAGAGAGTGTTATACCTATCTGGAGCACCTGGTCACCGATGGAATTGAACTTGATGATGAAGTGATCATGCTGATCTCAGATATAGAAATGCCCGAAATGGATGGTTATACCTTAACCGCAGAAATACGCAATAATGACAAACTGTCCCATCTTTGGGTGATGCTACATACTTCTTTAAGTGGTGTATTTAATGAGGCAATGGTTGAAAAAGTAGGTGCCAATGATTTTATCCCTAAGTTTAATCCCGATGAGCTGGCACTAGCGGTGCAAAAGCGAATGGATTTAGAAGATTAACATGCTCGTTAGCGATAATGGCAGAGGGCTATATAGCTCTCGATTTGCTCTCAAAACTGGATAAAAAGATCAATAAATGGATATTTCGCCTTCGGATTATAATAGTTTTCGTGAAATCCTTGAGCAGCAGAGTGGTATTTTACTCGGCGATAGCAAGCAGTATCTTGTAGCCAGTCGATTGTCTAATTTTATCAAAGAAAATAACCTCACTTCGCTATCTGATTTGCTTAGCAAAATTAATCGTCCCTCTGGAAAATTATTGTTGCAAAAAGTCATCGATCAAATGACTACTAACGAAACCCTCTGGTTTCGTGATAGTCACCCCTTTGAATATATGAAACGGCATTTGATCCCAGAGATGAGAAAGCAAGGCCGTTTTAGAATTTGGTGTGCGGCCTGTTCTTCAGGGCAGGAGCCATACTCTTTAGCCATGCTACTTGATGAAATATCTGCTAGTGCAACCGCTGAAATCATCGCGACCGATCTCTCGTCTAAAATATTGCAAAAAGCCAAATTAGCTGAATACCAGGAAATAGAACTGAAACGGGGGTTGCCCGATGATAAATTGAGACGTCATTTTAAAAAAATTGATGATAATCGTTGGCAGTTAAACCAAGCTTTAAGAAACAGCGTGCGTTTTCAACAACTCAATCTGCTTGGAGTGCCTTATACTAATGGTCGGTTTGACGTGATCTTCTGTAGAAATGTGCTTATTTATTTTTCTCAGGAAAATAAAACACGGGTACTCAATGGTCTGATAGATAGCTTGCGGCCTGGCGGTTATTTATTTTTAGGGGCTTCTGAGTCTTTAACCCGTGACTGTAAACCTTTACAAATGGTTCGCTGTAGTCCGGGACTTGTCTACCGAAAAAATTAACAGGCAAGTATGGCGAGTCATCATTGCCGCTTTAGCGGAATCCCTTTGCCGCACAATCGAATTGCGGCCAAACCTTGCAACTAAAATTCAACCGGTAGACATTCCAAACCGCCGTGCGGCTGCATTTAAACCCAATAGACCTATCACCCTCCTAATTGGCACAAGCCTTGCAAATACCGTACAAGAGTCTGTACAAGAAACTGTATAAGAGCCTGTACAAGAGTCTCTAAACACATTACATAAGAGAAACGGTAGATGAATTATTTTTTGACGAATATATCAGCTTCATCATCAAAGTAAAGTGAGCAGGTTTATAAAAGACTGAGCAGATTTATAAAACCAGATTTATAAAACCAGGTTGATAAAAATATGGCAATCAATTTTGACAAAGCATTTGGCATCCATGAAGCCGCTTTAAATATTAAAGCGCAACGAGCGGAAGTGTTAGCTAACAATTTGGCAAATGCCGACACTCCTAATTTTAAAGCGAGAGATATCGATTTTCAACAAGCATTGCAAATGGCTTCGAGCAATCAGCAATCCGGTCTCAGGCGAACTCATGCTCATCATATTGATAGCCGTATTGGCACTGAAATTCCGGGATTATCTTACCGTATTCCGCTGCAACCAGATACCGGTGATGGCAACTCGGTTGAAGCGCAAGTTGAACAAACTAAATTTGCCGAAAATGCTATGCAATACCAGGCTAGTTTAACTTTTTTAACTGGCAGGATTAAAGGTTTAATGAGTGCGCTCAGAGGCGAATAGCCCAAGATTTAAAGGAGATAGGAAGTGAGTTTATACAATATTTTTAATGTTAGTGGTTCGGCGATGACAGCACAAACCGTCCGCTTGAATACTATTGCCAGTAACATTGCAAACGCTGACAGTGTAGCCAGTAGCACTGGTGAAGTTTACAAAGCGCGGCATCCTGTTTTTGCTGCGATGATGAGTGATGCGATTAATTCGGGTAATCAAAACGGCGTTAGTCAAGGTGCTGGCGTCAGGGTGGCCGGTATCATCGAGAGTCAGGCAGAAGCAATAGCTCGCTATCAGCCTGAAAATCCACTGGCCGATGAAAAAGGTTATATTTACGCACCCAATATTAGTTTAGTGGAAGAAATGGCCAATATGATTTCAGCCTCTCGCTCTTACCAATCGAACGTGCAAGTGGCCAACATGGCAAAAAGCCTGTTAACCAGAACGCTTTCCTTAGGCCAATAATTTATTGAGACAGTCATTATTTAACGAGAAAAAACTATGCCAATCATCACTAATCCAATAGAGAATATTTTTGCCGATATTGGCATTAATGCGCCGCCAGGCAATGAGAGTTCTGCGACTAAAGAACTTGGTCAAGCTGATTTTTTAAGACTGTTAACGGTTCAACTGGCTAACCAAGATCCATTATCTCCGACCGATAGCAAAGAATTTATCACCCAAATGTCACAGTTTTCCAGCGTGGATAGTTTGCAAACATTGGTCACCAAGTTTGACGACTTATCAACTTCACTCACTTCCAATCAGGCGTTGCAAGCTTCTTCGTTAGTTGGCCGTCATGTACTCATACCTTCTTCTGTGGGTCATGTTCCTGATGAATCAACAGGTATGTCAGGGCAACTAAATTTACCCTCTCATGTGAGTAATCTACGATTTGAAATTCGCGATGCTTCAGGTCAACTGGTGAGAAGTATT
>JAUUYO010000164.1 GCA_030590405.1 Kangiellaceae bacterium | reverse complement strand
GTTATCATGCCCAACCAAATGCTTGCCCCGTTTGCGGACCAAAAATCTGGCTAGTTGGCGAGCAGCCACAAGTTAATCAAGAGCCTGTATCGGCGGCGGTCAGATTATTAAAACAGGGAAAAATACTTGCGATAAAGGGTATCGGAGGGTTTCATCTGGCCTGCGATGCAACTAATGCCAATGCAGTCCAATTACTTCGTCAACGAAAACGACGACAAACAAAACCTTTTGCGTTAATGGCGACCAACTTGAGTATGATCCGAGATTATTGTCTAGTCAGCGAGGCAGAGGCCGAGCAGTTACAATCTAGCGCCGCGCCGATTGTATTGTTGTCTCGCAGTTCGACTGATAGCGATATTATCGAGTCGGTGGTACCAGCAACCAATCTGGTTGGTTTCATGCTTCCCTACTCTCCGCTTCATCATTTATTATTAGCCCAATGCCAACGCCCGTTAGTGATGACCAGCGGTAATATGACTCATCAGCCGCAATGCATTGATAATCAGCAGGCGCAAATAAAATTGGCAGAAATTGCCGATGCTTTGCTATTACATGATCGTCAAATCGTTAATCGAGTAGATGACTCTGTGATCCGTTTGATTGATAAAAAACCCAAACTTTTTAGACGAGCACGCGGTTTTGCACCAGCGCCTATCCTGCTGCACTCTTCTTTCAAAAAATTGCCTGCAGTGCTTGCACTCGGCGGTGAATTAAAAAACACTATTTGTTTATTGCAACAAGGTCGTGCGATTATTTCGCAACATTTAGGTGATTTGCAAGAAGCGGACACCAATGACGAATTTGAAAGAAGTATTCAACTTTACCAACAACTTTATCAGTTTAAGCCCAAAGCAATTGCCATCGATCGACACCCAGATTATCGCAGTAGCCGTTATGGTATTCAGCTATCTAAAACACTAGACTCAACCTTCTACAAAATACAGCATCATCATGCTCATCTTGCGGCAGTACTCGCTGAAAATCAATGGCCGTTAAATGGCAAAAAAGTTCTGGGGATCTGTTTTGACGGATTAGGTTTCGGTGATGACGGAACCATTTGGGGCGGTGAGTTTATGTTGGTTGATTATCGAGATTATCAGCGTATTGGTTACTTGGCTCCGGTCGTTATGCCTGGCGCGCATCAAGCGATCATTCAGCCCTGGAGAAATTGTTGGGCGCAATTAACAACCCATTTTGAATGGGACAACTTGATTGAGCGTTGGGGACAATTGGCGGTAATTAAAAAATTAATGGATAAACCGATCGCCAGTTTAAACGCTATGCGGAAAAAACAAATTAACTCGCCATTAACCAGTTCAATCGGACGATTGTTTGATGCAGTTGCGGCGGCGCTCGATGTTAATTTTGAGGTCATTGATTATGAAGGTGAAGCTGCAATCACACTAGAAAACCTGGCAGAAAGCTCTTCAACGACTAACGCCTACCCTTTTGACTTAGTGGATAAAAATGAACTTTGGCAACTGTCCGCCAAACCCATGTGGCAAGCGTTGTTGCAAGACCTCTTGGAAAATAAAAATAAAGCCGATATCGCCCGTAGTTTTCATTTGGGGCTGGCCACTGCAACTTACCAGATGGTGATGAAACTTAATGAAAAATACAATTTCGACACAGTTGCGTTCAGTGGCGGAGTCATGCAAAATAAACTTTTATTTGAAAGATTAACATCTAAACTTAAAACACAGTTTAAACTCATTCAGCATAATCAGGTGCCGAGTAACGATGGCGGACTCTCCCTTGGTCAGGCGGTGATCGCGGCCGCATTACATAAATAATGACGAAAAAAATAATCACCTTTTGGAAACATAGCCTATGTCAGTAGATATTTCGACTGTTATCTTACATGTTGCGATTATTCTAATACTCGCTCGCATTTTAGGTGAGGTGGCTGCTTATTTTAGTATTCCATCGGTGATTGGGGAATTAACTGCCGGGGTGCTCCTCGGGCCTACGTTTTTTGGATTTATCGAGCCCAATGGGTTGATCCAGATCCTCGCCGAAGTCGGGGTGATCTTGTTATTATTTCAGATTGGTCTGGAAACCGATGTCGGTAAGCTGGTTGATGCTGGTGGCAAGTCTGTCGTGGTTGCTATAGGCGGTTTTGTGCTGCCTTTTGTTGTTTGTTATTCGCTGAGTTTTTATTGGTTTAAATTAGAAATGCTGACCTCATTGATGATCGGTGGCACGATGACGGCGACCAGTATCGGGATCACCATGCGAATTTTAAGTGACCTCGGAAAAAGTGACAGTAAAGAAGGCCAGATTGTTCTTGGTGCAGCAGTGCTTGATGATATACTTGGGGTATTATTGCTTGCCATTCTTTTTGATTTTTCACTCAACCAACAAATTGATTTAGCCAGTACGGCGCGAATTTTGCTGTTTATGATAGTTTTTTTCCTGATAGCTCCGACTTTAGCAAAAGCCATCAGTTACCTGATCAGACGATCAGAACCGAGCAGTATGCTCCCCGGAATTATACCAACCACCATCGTTTCATTGGTACTTTTTCTTGCCTGGTTATCTCATGCGCTCGGCATTCCCGAATTGCTTGGAGGCTTTGCCACTGGACTGGCTTTATCGAGACGATTTTTTATTCCCTTTGGCATCGCGCTAAGTGAGGATCAAGATTTTTCCAGCCATGTTCATCAGCAAATGAAACCCATTATTCAATTATTTACCCCCATTTTTTTCGTCTCGGTTGGCTTGTCGCTTGATCTCAGTGAAGTCAATTGGAGTTCTTCGTTTTTCTGGTATTTTTCTTTATCGCTTACTCTATTAGCCATCGTTTCAAAATTTGGCGGCGCGCTACTAATCAAAGAAAAAATGGCTCATAAAATAATCATCGGTATGTCCATGATACCAAGGGGCGAAGTAGGATTGATTTTTGCTGAATTGGGCCGAGTTTCCGGTTTATTTAATAACGATATTTATGCTACTTTAGTGATCGTGATCGCTTATACGACTTTGTTTACGCCTTTTTGGTTAAGACTTTTTTATAAACATCATGAGAAATATATTGAGAAGGCGGGCTAACTAATAGTCAATGCTGGCATAAGATTCAGCCACCATTCATCCCAAACAGTCATAATCAACGAACCATTTAACTGGGCACACTCATTTATTGAGTAACAAAAACAGGGGAAGGTTATGATTTATCGAATCTGGTTAATTATCCCAGTGATATTTTTATTTTCCGCTTGCAGCTATCATCCACCAGCCAGGCAAAAGCCCCTTGCCCGCCACAACTACAAAATTCCTGTACCAGTCAAGCGCCCAAAACAATCAATAAAACAAAAACTACTCAACCAGTATAGTGGCTGGAAAGGCGCTCCTTACCGCTACGGCGGCCTCAGTAAACAAGGCATTGATTGCTCAGGTTTTGTCTTTTTAACTTTTAAACAACAGCTCGGGATTCATATTCCAAGAACAACCGCCAAACAATCACAAAGTGGTCGCTCGATTAACTATCGGGACATTCAAATCGGTGATTTATTATTTTTTAAGACTGATGTAAAAGTCAGGCATGTGGGGATTTATGTGGGTGATCAACAATTTATTCATGCTTCCACCAGTAAAGGCGTGATGCTTTCAGATATTGATAACCCCTATTGGCAACAACGTTTCTGGAAGGCTAAACGACTACGATGAAGATTTTATTGATCTTTGATAAGCCATCAATAATATAGAAAATGGCGCGCTTGGCAAGAGTCAACATATTCTTAATAATCAATAATTTACAGAAGTCTATTCAGCGTAAATTCGTAATCTTTTTACAGGAATGCGGTTTACTTAATACCGCCCCTCCATTTTATAAGAAACGCCTCCACTAATCAAAATTCATTTATTTTACCCCACAGCAGCGTTACATCATTTAGCTGGCAATTACCCCCATTAATCCACCCAACACCCTCACGGGTTGAATTTGGGCGTTAATGGCACGGTTCAATCTTCTTGCAAAGTCCAGCAGCTAGTAACCGCTTGTGCGGTGGTCTGTTTTTTGTCGCTGTTGGTTACAATTGGGGGGGGGGGGGAGATTATTCGAACGGGATATGATTTCGCTTGGCGATTTGGGTTATCTTATCGATAAATTGCTGCTCTTCTTTTCTTTTTATTATAGTTTTCTGATTAGTGTCGGACATTCGTGTCGCCGCTCGGGTTGCTGCCGTTTTCGGTCTGACTTTCCTTTTTAGTCTTGGTTTAATGCGGTTAAAGTTCAAATAGATTTTAATGCCTGTAATGTAGCCTATGCGGTCTTTGGTGCAGCAGTAAGACAGATAACCAATGTTTGAAAGCTCTTTTAAATACCGCTGGATGGTTCGGGTGCTTCGACCGATATGATTCGCCAGTATGCCTTGGGTGGTTTCAATGGCTTGCTCTTGCCCTGACCAGCCTGTTAACAGCATGACCAGTAATCGCGAGCCTTGTAGAATGCTGTTATCTTTCACCAAGTTTTGTTTAATTGGTTTAATAAAGGCGTTAGTGGGCTTGTAAATGTTTTCGGTGTAAAGCTGGTTTTCAATGAGGGCGGCTAATGTTTTCATGGTCTTTTATCCTTTGCTTGGAAAAAGCCACTCAAAGAATTTTTTTACTTGCCTAACTTGTTTTAATCGGGCATGTTCTTCTTGATAGTGAGGAACACACACTTTAACAACAATCTGACCATCAAGCAGCATTCGCCTGCGCTCTTTCGCTGTCCGTCATTCTTAAAACGGACAGTGTTGCGGTTCTTTTTTCGGGCGTATTTTTATCAGTCATCAGCTCTTTTTTTCTCTTAAACGAAAGGGGGGACAACGGAGAAAAGCGTAGCGGCTCCCCTTGTCAAGATTGGGAAATATTTCAAAGCGCGAAGCGATTTGTATATACATTTCTCCATCTTGCTACCCTGCCAAATTTCAAACTATCAGACAGCGCTAAAACTAAAAAGACCGCACCACCCAATAAGACGATATGGCACGATATAGCCAGATATGGCAAAAAACAAAAAAAAGAAACAAACGCAAAAGAAAAACAAAAGAAGAAAAGGAAAAGTAAAAACCGCTCACGCGGTTTACTCTATTTTTATCGGGGTTTCACACCCCGCTTTGAGCAAGGCTCAAATTCACCCCGTGGGATATTTTTAAAACCATGATGAGTTTTAATTGATAAAACCTGAAACTTTATGCTAACGTTTTAAATCAGAACAGGCGAGAACGCTGATGACTGTAAACCGTGATGAGCCGATCCCTTTTTGGAGTGGCTTTTCTATTTCAAAAGCACAAAAAAAAGACGACCTGCTAAGTGTATTAACAGGCCGCCTTTGTGTGGGACTCTCAATCTAACAATTTTGTTCTGCGAACGCTATAAAATATTATGAATATACTTCTAAGTTAATTGGACTTGTTATAATGATGAAGCACCTTGTTTTTTGTACTTCTGTTTCAATCTGGCATAGATTTGCCTTACTTTTATGGGGACATCTTTAGTTGAAATTTCATTCTCTGAAGGTAGGGTTTGCATCTCTTCTTGTGTTAAAGGGCGCTTATTCATTTTCGTTCTCACTTTTTTTATTTGATTTGTCGGCTATAGGCTCACCAGAAACCATATGATAAGGCTCCTCGGCATCATTTGATTTATATTTTCTATAAGTTAACCTAGCTCTGTTTTTGATTTCTTCGAGAGTTAAATCTCTTTTTTTGGCATCGGAAATATTTTTAACATTATCAGGATCGCGCATCAAAAAATCCTCTTAAGTAAATAATCATCTTTCGGTACGTAGGTATAGCCAAATGTTTCATAGTAGTTCTTCACGTCCATGTTGACGGGTTTCATTATTCTAACATGACTAGCTTCTATCATAGTTGCATAAGTTTCATACGCTAACAACACTTCTATCATAATTGGTGGTCTATCGCATAAGCTCTTTGGCGCACCCTCAACTATGTCAAGCCTCATTCCCGTCGCGTTAAATGTCGGACGACCTAAAGAAAGAGCAACTAGCTCACTATGATGCCATAGTGCAATTTCAAACCTTTTTGGATATCTATTCCTAAAGTATAACGCTTCCGCCGGCCAATCCCAATCATATTTACGGCCCGACGCAAACTCCCAATTAGAAACGGCAGTAATAGCTTGTCCGGTTATTTTGGTTGCTTTAAAACCTTCCGATTTTATTTGCTCCGATACAATTATTAATGTTTGCTCTCTATAATAATTATAACGCCTTTCTGTATCTAACCTGAGCTGGGCATTAGTCGCCATGATAAAAATCCCTTATATACTGTTGAAATAAGCGTAATTATTGCAGTACTAGATCTCTAGTTATGTGACCTAAATCACATTAAAGATCATAGGTTAAACTTTGTTTAAAAGGGGCTTTCGCCCCTCGTGTTATCCTAGCCTACCCGCAATTTCCTCAGCCGTGGCATTGTAGTAAATCATCAGCGACCTTGGGTCACGATGTCCAGCCATTCGAGCCAAATCCAATACATCGATTTTTCGTGCTAGTCGGGTTAATACTTCATGCCGTGAGTCATGAAACGTTAAACCGCTAATGCTTGACTGCACGTCTAAATATCGTTGCACAAGAGCCTTGATTACTATTAAAAACTTTTCCCATTTGATTGGGTTTCAGTAACTTCAATAGTCTAACCGCCTCTTTGGAGAGTGGTACATCTCGCTTAGTGCCGCTCTTAGTTTCTTCAAGGGTTAAATACTGTTTATTTAGAAAAACTCGCTTCCATTCCAAGCCCCAGATTTCCCCTTGCCGCATAGCCGTTTCTAGCGCAAACAAGAAAGCCACCGCCACTTGATGACGTAGTTCTGATACTACATCACCGTCAAAAAACAAGGCTTTTAAAACCTGCTTGATTTCTTTGGGGCTAATGCGTCTATCTCTCGGCGGCGGGTTCTTTAATCGCTTAATGCCTCGAATTGGATTGTTATCTGTCCACCGCCACCGCTTGGCCTGCTCAAACACTGAACTGAGCAATGCAAGGTCTCGGTTAACACTACTGGTTTTAATGCGTTTAGCGCTCTCTATGACCCACTGTGCGAAAACTAATTGCTTGATTTCTAAAAGTGGTAACTTGGCAAAGGGTTCTTTTATATAAACATTCAGGCGATTTCTCTCATTTTTATAGCCTTTCATGGTGGGCGATATTTCATCACGGTAACGCGCAAAGGCATCACCTAATAATTTACCTTGAATGTATTGTTCAGGGGAAAGAAATTGTTCGGTTTCCACTGCCCAACGATTGGCCTCAACTTTAGTCGTAAAGGTTTTGGATTTGTAGTGACCGTACTTGCGCACCTCTGCCACGTACTTTTTGTTTTTTAATCTTCGGATTGTTGCCATGATTGACACCTCGCATTCGTAAATCGTTCGTAAGAAAATCGTAAAGCGATAGGGATTTATGGCTACCTATGGCTAGATATAACCAAACCAAGGCGTGAGAAGTCAGTAACTTCTCAATAAGTCGGGGCATGATCTAATTTTCGGTTTCCACGTTTCTGCACTGAATTCAATATTCGAGTAGGTGGCTGCACTGGTAGATGAAGCTCAAATTTTGATGGCGGCACGCTCTAT
>JAUUYO010000069.1 GCA_030590405.1 Kangiellaceae bacterium | reverse complement strand
AGCGGTTGAACTCGCTGGCGGCAAATGCGTTCATATGCCATTACTCTCCCCAAAATACGCGGTTGATTGGCAACAAGTCAAACAAAGTATCAATCGCCATACTCGCGCCATCGTTATTAATAGTCCACATAACCCAACTGGCACTTTGTTAGGTGAGAAGGATATGCAGATCCTGCAAAACCTGATCTTGGACAATGACTTATATTTGATTAGCGATGAAGTGTATGAATTTATTACCTTTGATGGAGAGCAACATCAAAGCGTTTTGCGTTATCCAGAACTATTTGAACGAACCTTTGTGATCTCCAGTTTTGGAAAAACTTTTCATTGTACCGGTTGGAAAATGGGCTATTGTGTTGCGCCAGAAAGCTTGAGTAACGAATTTAGAAAAATTCACCAATATGTCACTTTTTGTAGCCCTACGCCTTTTCAATCGGGGATTGCCAAAATGCTGGAGAATGATTTTGAGCATATCACCCAATTATCCCCTTTTTATCAACAGAAACGGGATGTGTTATCTAATGCGCTGAAAGATTCCAGATTTAAAGTGTTGAATTCAAAAGGGACTTATTTTCTGCTTTTAGATTACACAGAAATATCGAATTTGGATGATAGAGCCTTTTGTCATTGGTTAACCAGCGAAATAGGCGTCGCCGCTATTCCATTGAGTCCTTTTTATCAACAAGATCCGGGCAGTAAAGTCATTCGACTTTGCTTTGCTAAAAATGACGATACTTTGTTAAAAGCTGCAAAAATACTCAGCCAATTGTAAGCAATCGAAAAAATCCTGAAAGTAGACTATATTTAGACTGAACAGCGTAATCGAAAGCTTCTCAGTATGAGATTATTGTTTGGTATTCTGCAAGTTGACACCCGAACAACGCCGTTCATCCGCAAACTAATGGGGTATCAATGAGGTCATTATGAACGACGTTGAATACAAGGAAATGGTAAAATCGTCTGGCCGGATTTCACGTCAGGCTTTGACTGTTTTGAGAAACATGCAATTGCCTAACATCCCTCCTTGTTACCATGTTGCCTATGAATTTTGTCAAGATTCGAATAAAGCGTTAAATAATAAACTTCAGTCACTAAAGGGCAATCCACCGGATATGCTAAGTGATGTACAGAACATTTATTTTGAGTTGATCGCATCACCGCATGAGTTGCAGTTGTTAAAATTTTCGAAGCGCTTTCATCAACTTGCCAAAACAACGGCAACATCAGTACGAGACGGTGAAAATCAATTGAAAGAATATGCCACTTATCTACAGGAGGTAAAACCGCACCTAACCAATGATTCGGGTGAAAAAGTTTTAGATGTGACCACTTTACTGATAAAAGAAACCGAAGCGCTACATCAATACGCAAAAAATCTTGAAGAGCAATTAACTGAAGCTTGCCAAAAGATAGAAAAATTACAGAGCGAGCATTTACGGTATCGAGAACAGGCAAATCGTGATCCACTAACCAGTATGCTTAATCGCACAGGCCTGGAAGAAGCTTTTGAAAATATTAAGAAGAAAGGAAACTGTTTTCCTATTTCTATGCTGCTGATTGATATTGATAATTTCAAGCAGTTTAATGATGAATACGGTCATTTGGTGGGAGACAGTGTGTTAAAGGTTATGAGCAACACATTGAGAAAAAATATAAAAGTGGTTGATCCTATTTGCCGGTATGGTGGTGAGGAGTTTCTCATTTTATTGTTAAATACACCATTAAAAAATGGCTTGGCCGTAGCTGATAAATTACGAGAGTTAGTTAAAAAACTGCGCATTAAACCACGAAATAGTAATGACTATTTGGAAGTATCTACTATTTCAGTTGGCGTCACAGAATTAAACCAACGTAATTCATTAATGGAAAAGATTGAAGAAGTCGGTCAAGCTCTGTTCAAAGCGAAAGAGAAAGGCGGTAACTGCGTTACGGCTAAAGAATAATCTATTCAAGCCTTCGTATTGCTTGTTTTTCCAAAACAGCTGTTCTACTTTGAATTCGAAAAACCCCCATTGAATTAGCCTGGTTAAGGTCATTTTCATTCAGTGCAAACCAGATATTATCGATTTTTAAAGTATTGCGATTGACTCTCTCGATTTTTTTAGTATCTTTTTTATATTTTCCTTGAGGATGTTCTAACCAGCGATATTTAGCATGAGCATCCTTATCAATCTTGTCTATGGTCAAACAAAAAGAATAAATATTATCCCATTTTCCACACCACTGTCCTTTAAATGATTGCTCGGTAATTTCCTGGCTAAGCGCCGGTTGCAGCAATGTAGCAACAAAAATTAAAAGTGAAAATCCGATTTTTTTCATGCCGTTAATCACCTTGTTCATTGGTCTACTGGTTTATTGATCTGATAATCCACAAATTGATAGTTATGCGGGTTTTTTTTGTCGCATAAATAATTTTCTCTGGCGATTTCTGTCAGGTTGAGATTTTCATAAGCCGGAAAAAAAGTATCTCCATCCACATCAAGATCGATAAAGGTCAAATAAAGTTTATCTGCCAGTTTAATCGTCTGTGAATATAAAAAACCGCCGCCGATAATCATAATTTCCTCAATGCCCGACAATAATTCAATGGCTGCATCGATGGAATCAACCACCTCGCATCCTTCAATCTTGTAATCCAACTTTCGACTGATGATCACGTTTTGGCGACCAGGCAATGGTCTGCCGATCGACTCATAAGTTTTGCGGCCCATGACAATTGGTTTCGCCATTGTGACGGCTTTGAAATGTTTTAGATCTGCGGGTAAATGCCACGGCATTTTATTATCTTTGCCAATCACACGGTTGTTAGCCATAGCGGCGACTAAGGATATTTTTGGTTTATTCAATTTTTACTCTTTGACAAATTATTTCCTTTCGACAACATTCAGGGAACAAAAAACTCCTCTGCTAGCTAAGCAGGGCTAAACGGCTATCGGCGCCTTAATACTCGGATGTGCCTGATAGTCTACGATTTCAAAATCCTCATATTCATAACTAAACAAGTCTTTCGGCTTTCTTTTTATATTCAATTTTGGCAAAGTTAAAGGCTGTCTTGATAACTGCTCTTTGGCTTGTTCAAAATGATTAGAGTATAAATGCACATCGCCGCCACTCCAGATAAATTCGCCCACCTCTAAATCGCACTGCTCAGCAATCATATGAGTGAGCAGAGCATAAGAGGCAATGTTAAACGGCACCCCTAAAAAAATATCACAGCTACGTTGATATAGTTGACAAGAAAGCTTTCCGTTGGCCACGTAAAACTGAAATAATGAATGACAGGGAGGCAGCGCCATTTGATCAGCAACGCCAGGGTTGTAGGCTACCACTAAAATCCGGCGACTGTCAGGATTGTTTTTGATGGTTTCGACCACATTGCTGATTTGATCAACGGTTGAACCATCCGGCTTTTTCCAGCGCCGCCATTGCTCGCCGTATACCGGTCCAAGGTCGCCGTTTTCATCGGCCCATTCATCCCAGATCTTGACCCCGTTGTCTTTCAGATATTGAATATTGGTATCACCATTTAAAAACCATAAAAGCTCGATCATAATTGAACGTAAATGCAATTTTTTGGTGGTGGTTAACGGAAAACCTTGCTGTAGTTCAAAGCGCATTTGATAACCAAAAACGCTTCGGGTACCTGTTCCGGTGCGATCACCTTTATCGGCTCCATTATCTAATACGTGTTGTAGCATTTCTAAATATTGTTTCACTTTCCAATTCCTGCTTTAAATTTGTAGGAACAAATTTATTCGCGATAAATCATGCCAATATAACCATTATATCGCAGTTAAAAAGCGCTCTTACAAAAAAGTATCCACCTTCTCAGAAGAAGGTTTTGATTTTCCCTGAAAGGGGCCTTTGGTATTTTAATTGCATTCTTGAATCTAGTTAAATCAAGTAAGGTGGGCAATCTTTTCTGCCCACGCTGGATCTTTGAATCTAACGAAAATGGTGGGCAAAACTGACTGCCCACCCTACAAAATACATTTCAACATGTGCGCTGTCAAATTTAAGGCAACGGCTTAGCCTTTGTCCAGGCCACTGTCTTATGCGATGGATATACTAGACTGATTATATTACCCTGCGTGATGACTTCTCTTATAACCCCAAATCATCAAACCCAGTCCCCCCAGGATCATCGGTAAAGATAATAATTGCCCCATCGAGATAATTTCAGCCATGGCTCTTAAGTGATCATCAGGCTCCCTGAAATATTCCACGATAAATCGAAAGCTGCCATAACCGGATAAAAATAATCCACTGATGGATAACGCAGGTCTTGGTTTTTTACTGTAAAAGTATAGCATCAAAAAAAGCACCACGCCTTCTAAGGCAAATTCATACAATTGAGAAGGGTGACGATACACGCCGCCAGGGGCGTTCGGAAATATCATTGCCCAGGGAACCGACTCGACATCGGTGGCTTTTCCCCACAGCTCGCCATTAATAAAATTGCCTAAGCGCCCAGTCGCTAAGCCGATAGGAGCCATCGGCGCAAAATAATCGGCAATAACCGAAAATGGTTTCCTGGTTTTCCAGGAGAAATACCAGAATGACCCGATCACTCCGAGTAAGCCGCCATGGAAAGACATACCGCCATCATAGATCTTAAAAAGATATAAAGGATCCGCCAGAAAAAAATCAAAGTGATAAAACAGCACATAACCTACTCGGCCACCAATAATGACCCCCAGGAAGGCGTAAAAAAGAAAATCACTGACTTGCTCGGCGTTAAACGGTGCATTAGGCAGTTTGGAACGGCTGGTACCCAACCACCAGGCACCGGCGAATCCGGCCAGATACATTAATCCATACCAGTTAAGGCCTATCGGTCCATAAATTTGAAATATAACTGGGTCAATATTTGGAAATTCCATCGGCAATTCTTATCAGGGGGCGGAAAACCATTGACTATAAATGATTTGGCCGCTGGTGAGAATTAAAAATAGGGCGAATATTTGTTTAAGGTGCTTTTCCTGAATAAAATGAGCCATTTTTGCACCAAGCGGTGCGCTTAAGCTGGAAAAAATCACAATGCCTGAAAAGGCTGGCCAGTATATATAACCACTGGCGTACTCGATATGCTGGGTTTGTGACCAGCCGGAATAGACAAAGCCAATCCCGCCAAACAAAGCGATAGGAAAACCGCAAGCAGCAGCAGTGCCAACCGACTTGACCATCGACTGCCCACGATAAACCAAAAAGGGAACTAAAACAGAGCCGCCGCCAATGCCGATCAAGCTTGAGACAACACCGGTAAACTGTCCGTATAGAAAATACATCCAGCCACTGGTCGCTGTTTTTGCATGCGGGGTTTTGTGCCCTGACATCAGATAAACCGCAGTGAGCAGCGCGCCAGTCACAAAAATTAAAACCAATATCAGCCCCTGGATCATACCCGCCAAAACCGAGCCAAACAAAGCGCCAATAATTAATCCCGGGACAATGGGCTTGAATAAATCCCAGTTGACCGCTCGCGCAGACTGATGGGCGTAGCCAGAAGAAAGTGAAGTCACACAAATACAGGCAAGCGAGGTGCCGACTGAAAAATGTACCAGCAAAGACGATTCGATACCAATTTGTGGCAAGACAAGTAGTAATAATGGCACCACAATAAAGCCACCACCGATCCCCAATAAACCGGCCATAAAGCCCGCCAGTAAACCCATCAATGCAAAAATTAGCCAGATGTCCAAATTGCTCCCCATCTTAAAAAATATCCAGCTTCTTAGAAAGCTACCATTGTTATCCTGAAATTTATTATATCAAGGGTAGGCAATCTTTTCTGCCCACGCTGGATCTTTAAATAACACAAAAACGGTAGGCAGTCGGTTATGCCCACCCAAAATAAGCTTCAAGTTAACTTATGCATTATCAAAAGGATATTATGTGGATTGTAAGCCCAAAGTTGTAATGTCCCCATTAAACGCTTTTTCTAGTACCTCACGACTCGCAGATTGTAACTTGAGTACCCCTTTTTTACTTTCCCATTGACGAATAATCGCGACATTTTTGCCTACTAGTTTTGCAAATTCGTTTTCATTGACGTCAAGTTCTTTACGTAATTTCTTAATATGACTAGCTCGAATACCTCTTGAAATATTGATTTTCGTTTTTAACTTCGTAGGTTTTTTTAGCTTTCGCTTTGGTTTTGTTATCGCGGCTGCTGAGTCCTGCAAGTCAATCCCAAAAATATCCGACAAGTCGCCAGAAATTTGAGGTTTAACAGGGGAAGTGGTTGAGATTTTTACTTCATCTTCAATTTAATCCATGTGGTCAACATTACGTAATAAAAATAATAATTCCGGCGATTGATCAAGACGAGTGCCAACCCCATATAAAACCGCTGCAACATGTTTACACATGGTTGCCCAGTCAGGGCAATCACAATCTAATTTTATTTCTGAAGGTTGTGGAAACAAGCCCGCGACAGGATCGGTCACCGTTTTCATTACATTATCAGACAATTTGCCTTGTAATAATTCCAATACAGAACCCACACCTCCAACACATTTTTTCTTAATAATTTGCCAGAGATCTTTTTTTAATGGCTTGATGGTTATTTTTATTTGATAAATTTCCGAGCCGGCTACCATCGCTTCAATCTGATTTTTTTTAATCGCCAAATGACAAATTGAACCATTACGAGCAAGCGTTCGTCCGCGCGGAAGGCGATTTGAATAATCACTAAACCCTTCTAAATGTTCACACCAGGAACGCCCCCAAAATGTTTTAGCTATTTTGCCTTTAATTTTTTCGACAGGTTGAATGTTTTTGCCTTTTTTTCGCAATTTTTCCATTTTCATTTCTGCATTAGCTAACCGCATTGCTACTGACACATAAGGTGCCCATCTATATGACATAATACTTACCTTTTTATGTTCGCTTTATATTGGCTCTATATTTTAGTTTTCTCAATATCGAGACTTACAAGTTCTAATAATTCGTTATCCGTCATTTCGGTTAACTTGATTTCAGAATTCCCTTCTAAAAGTTCAGTTGCCATTGCTGATTTCTCAGTAATAATAGCATCTATTTTTTCCTCTATTGTCCCCAGACAAACAAACTTATGAACCAGAACATTTTTCTTTTGCCCTATTCGAAAAGCGCGATCAGTTGCCTGATTTTCAACCGCAGGGTTCCACCAGCGATCAAAATGAATGACATGTGATGCAGCAGTCAGGGTTAATCCGGTGCCTCCAGCTTTAATGGATAATACAAAAAAAGGAGGGCCGTCTTCAATTTGAAATTCATCGACCATTGCCTGACGCTTTTTTGCAGGTGTTCCGCCATGCAAAACAAACCCTTTGCGATTAAATGTTTTTGCCAGGAAATCGGCGATTGGTTGACACATTTCACGGTACTGAGTAAAAATCAAAATCTTTTCCTGGCGGGTATTAATTTCTTCACAAATGACCGACAAGCGCGAGAATTTACCACTATTTTTTTCATCATATTGATGATCAGATAACAACTGTGCCGGGTGATTACAGATTTGTTTAAAGCGCGTCAGATAAGACAAAACTAACCCCCTACGCTTCATTCCCTCTTCATTCTTTAAAGCGATAGCCAATTCCTGAACGGACTTCTGGTACAATGCCGCTTGCTTTTTGGCTAACCCACAATAAACGTAAACTTCCGTTTTTCTCGGTAAATCGGCTATAATTTTTTTATCGGTCTTCATTCGCCTTAATATATAAGGTTGTACTAAATGACGTAACGGCGCATATTGTTCAGTTTCTCTTTTTGATAATGACTTGACAAAAGATTTAAATCGAGAGGCACTGCCTAACAGACCTGGATTAATAAAATCAAATAAGGACCATAGGTCGGATAATCGATTTTCAACGGGTGTTCCTGTTAATACAATTTTTGATAAGGCTTTTAATTTTTTCACTGATTTTGTTTGTTGAGACGATGGGTTTTTAATCGCCTGAGCTTCATCTAAAGCAACCAATTGCCAAGTTATATCTTGTAACCATGGCTGTCGTAACAACATACCATAAGTGGTTATTACCAGATCAACATCACTTAACTGTTTATTGCCCGACATTTTTTTCAATTGTGCTTTATTTATTTGAGAAGGATGAACGAATAACGCTTGTAATGATGGTCCAAATTTACTGAGTTCATTTTTCCAATTTCCCATTAATGATGTTGGCAGAACTAACAAAGAAGGATGAGCAGATTTATTTTCCTTTAAAATTAATAGTAACGCGATAACTTGAATGGTTTTCCCTAACCCCATATCATCGGCTAAACAAGCTCCTAAACCTAATTGATTTAAATACCATAACCAATTAACCCCAGTTTCCTGATAAGGTCGTAAGGTTGCCTTTAACAAATGTTCAGGAAGTACTGATTGAAGTTTTTCTGGTTGTTGAATATGCTTCAAAATTTCAGATAAATTTTCATCGGCATCAATAAAAGCCCACTCGGCTAAAGCTTGTTCGTTATTGTCAGCGGATAAATCTGACGAGGTACCTGCGAGTAATCGCATTCCTTCTGCAAAAGACAACCCGCTTCCTTTTGCCTGTTTTTCGAGCGCGCTCATCTGCTCCATGGCGTGTTGCAATTTTTCTTGATCAACTTCAACCCACTGCCCTTTAATCAGCACCAGTCCTTCCTGAGAAGCTAATAATTCATCCCACTCCGATGAGGTTAATTTTTGCTCACCTAAAGCAATACTCACATTAAACTCCAGCATTGAATCCACATTAAACTGACTTTTAATGCCGCTACTCAGCGTTGCAGCCACTTTCGGTCGGGGGCGTTTTTTCCACCAGTCGGGTAATCGTGTAACAATCCCACTTTGTTCAAATAATGAGACTTCTTTAAGAAATTGATAGGCTTGTTGTGCGCTCCATGCGAGTGGCTGATAGATCTCTCCACTATCCACTAATTTTTTGACTAAAGAGCTAGATTGAGAGGCTAAATCAATAGGGGAAAGCAGTTGTATTAGTTGCTCGCGTTGTTGACTGCCTGAGTATTCCTGCATCGCTCTGGCTAAAGGCAAATGTTGACTTTTTTGCCCGGTATAAGACGGAGAATAGGTCGCCATAAAGGCAAAAGGAAAGTTAACATCGTTTTTATTTTCAGCCAGGTGAAAACAAACTCGACCGCGTTGATGCCAGTGAGGGGCATGTTTCTTTAATAAGCTTGTCAAATCATCAAATTGCTCTGATACCCACAAACATAACCATTGATCGAACTCGTTCCAATGCTTTTGTAAAACACCATAAGATAAATATTCTGCGCCTTTCATGGGAGGCGCACCCAAAATTAAATGTTGAGCATCATTTTCGTTTAACGGGGCAATAGGAAGTAACATGCCTTTTTTTGATCGCTCAATCGATTGACAGCGGCAGGTCATGTATTGATGAATAAGCTCATACCAGAAATGAAAGTCAGGGGATAAGCCGTTTGCATTTTTTAAAGCAGCCAAAGCAAAAAATCCTTCATTGATTTTTTGCTGCATAAAAAGCTGGCTGATGGGGTCAGCTGTTAATGTTTTTTCATCAGCCTTATCAATCGCAAAGCAGTGTAGTTGACCAGAAGGTGACAGGCCGAGAGTGTGGCTCATAAGGTAATCGTTCTGTTGTATTCTCTAATTTTTAATAATACTTACAAATTTTGATAAGTAAAGGAGTAGCCTTCTCTTACAGCAATTCTCGGTGAATCATTAAACCCTATGATTTAAGAGCTTCAGGACGCTTTGAATTAATCCTTTTCGCGTTATTTTGGTCCATTTTGTAAGTCGGTCTTTAGGCTGACAGTCGGTGACTAGCGGTGTATCCGCTAAAGAACGATTGACGACAATTAAAGCAGCGGTCGCCAAAAATAGCCAGTTGAGTGAATGCCTGCCCCAAGGAACAGCACAGGATGGTTTCGATATCCTGATATAAACTCTTTTATTTTCATAAAATTCCTTGATGATGGATATGCAATCGATTAGCTATAACGCATTACGCATGCGAAAAATACGAGCGAGTCAGCGAGTAATTTTTCGTTTTGCCGTGTTTAGTTATGCATTTTCCACGTCCTGCGCGGTTAACGGTTTGTTCATAGATTCCGAGAACTTTATCCATGAATATTGGTTTTCCATCATTGCATTGAAAGTTGGCAAAGGAAGCGGGTTATCGGTAAAGCAGCCTCCAGCAACACCTACTAACCCTTTAAATATCTCCACATACCAAAAAATTGTCGTACCACACTTCCCACAGAAATGACGAACTTGCTTTCCATGTTCGCCCTGAAATTCATACGTAATAGTAGTGTTTTTTAGTAACTGAAATTTATCTTGGTGAAAGTATGCAGATATTCCAAAAGCACTTCCGGTTCTTTTCTTACAGTTATTGCAGTTACAAATTCCGTTTAAGGCTGGTTCGTCCGTAATTTCGATCACTGTTCCACCGCAGCAACAGCTTCCAATATTTTTCATAAAATACTTATTCCTCATGCATAACACCACGTTCACCGGCGAGTAAGTTGGGGATGTTGGCTGCTTTTTTTAGCAAAAACCGCGACAACTGTATCGAGTCCGAGTGCAACGCCTTGTGTATGCCCGACATGGGTATTAACTAATGAGGTGCAAGTCCTCTGTAGGAAAATCACCGTCGAACACTTTGATGTTATTAGACGATAACTACTAGCGAATGGCAAGGGCAAACTTGTGAGGGGCTACGTTCTAAACCTTATCCCTCCGCCACTCCAGCTCACCAGTTTCAATCAAATTTTTGATAATGGGTTCGATAATCGTTTCCAAAGCAAATTCCATTTTTCCGCCGGGGATCACGATGGTATTTTTTCTTGACATAAAAGAACCGTTTAACATATCGAGTAAATAGTTATAGTCAATTTGTTGATAGAGTTTGCTGCCAAATCGGATCACCACAAAACTTTCATCCATAGATGGAATATCTCTGGCGATAAACGGATTGGAGGTATCGACGGTCGGTACTCTTTGAAAGTTGATATGAGTGTGAGTATATTGCGGCGTCATATAGTGTACATAGTCGTGCATACGTCTTAAGATCGTATCGGTAACTTTACCTTCAGAATAACCCCGTTCATGGGTATCCCTATGAATTTTCTGGATCCATTCCAAATTAACGATTGGCGTTATACCGATCAAAAAATCAACGTGTTTGCCGACATCAATATTATTTTCTTTATCCTTTACTGCGCCATGTAACCCTTCATAAAAAAGGAAATCGGTTTTTTCCTCTATTGGTTCCCAGGGGCTAAATGTTCCAGGATCCTGGTCATAAGGTTTGGCTTCTTCTTCGTTGTGCAAATATTTCCGATTTTGCCCGGTGCCACTTCGTCCGTATTCTTTGAATAATTCTTCAAGTTTGGTAAATTCATTGCCGGCAGCGCCAAAATGACTCAAAACAGTGCCTAATCGTTCCGCCTGGATCAGCGCCTGGCCCATTTCCTTACGCTCATATTTATGAAAACTGTCACCCTCAATCACCACAGCGTTATAACCATTTCTGCGATAAATATGCTGCATTGCCTTTTTGACGGTAGTGGTACCTGAACCGGAAGATCCGGTCACCGCGATAATAGGATGTTTCTTAGACATAAAGACTTCCTTTGGTTTTTAGTTTTCAAAATAATTGCCTGGCTGTATTTTTCTTAACTTGCTTTAACGGCATTGCCTGGCGAGTGCATCATCAAAATAATGATTAATCTTTCGTATATCTGAGACCATCCCATCGATCTCCATCGCCGCTAAATTCATTCCTTGAGAATAACCATAGTCCACGCAAACTATTGGCATTTTTGCAGCATTGGCCGCGCCTATATCACTGACAGAATCACCGATCATGACGCAATCTTTAGCCTTGATATTGAGTTGGTTAGCCGCAAATAAAAGAGGTTCGGGATGCGGTTTTTTATTGCTTAAATCATCACCGCAAACAATCACACTAAAGTAATCTCTAATCCCCAGTTTTTCAAGTAATGGCAAGGTAAAGCGTCGGTTTTTATTGGTAATGCAGGCCATTAATCGTTTTTGCTTCGCAAAGCTACTGAGCGCTTGTTTAACTCCAGGGTATAGTGTGCTGTGGCAGCCACTTTGTTTTTCATAGTCGCTGAAAAAAATATTTCTGGCTCGCCAAAAATCATCGCCTGACGCCATATCGTTCATCGAATTGGTCAAAGCGCAATGCAGCAGTTTATCGACCCCGTTGCCGATCCACTGGCGCACTTGTTTTTCGTCATGAGGTTTTAACTTCAGAGTTAGAAATGTCTGTTTAAGCGCTTCGGCTAAATCGGGCGCGCTATCCACTAAGGTGCCGTCAAGGTCAAATAACAAAGCCTTGCCGTGATTTAATCGGCTATTAGTAGCTCTTGCAAACTGATCTATCATAGCGCCAGTTGCTCTCTCATTTTATCAATGGTTTGCCGATAGTCCTCGCTATTAAAAATCGCTGAACCGGCTACAAAAGTATCCGCGCCAGCGGAGGCAATTTCCTGGATATTATCAATCTTCACTCCGCCGTCGATCTCCAGCCGAATATTCCGCCCACTTTCATCGATTAGCGTTCTTACCTGACGCAATTTATCTAAGGCATTATGAATAAAAAACTGGCCGCCAAATCCTGGATTGACTGACATGATTAAGATAACATCGATTTTGTCCATCACATACTCAAGGCAATCGAGCGAGGTCGCCGGGTTAAATACCAACCCCGCTTGACAACCGCCCTGTTTGATCAATTGCAGACTTCTGTCGATATGTTTTGAGGCTTCTGGATGAAAGGTAATAATACTCGCGCCAGCGTCAATAAACTGTTCGATTAAATTATCCACTGGCTCGACCATCAAGTGGACATCAATAGGCGCTTTGATGCCGTAATTAATTAGTGCTCGACAAACATCGGGACCAAATGTCAGGTTAGGCACATAATGATTATCCATCACGTCAAAGTGTACCCAATCAGCACCATCGTTTAAAGCTTTTGCCACGTCGTCACCAAGTCTGGCTAAATCTGCTGATAAAATAGAGGGCGCGATTTTGTAGTCTTGTTTCATTTTTTAATTCCTAATCTTGCATAATAATAGTCGATATAACCGATGCCATCAGTTGATTAGCCGATGCAGTCTAAATATGTTGTCCACTGTTTCATTAACTTCGGCTGGCTCGCCGCAATGATTGTTTTGGATTGTAAATTATTTTCAAAAACAGCCTCACCAGTAAAGGTTTCGGCGCAGCCATTAGCATTTTGTAAAATCAGTAAACCGGCCGCGTGGTCCCATAGCTTTTGTTTGCCATGTAAATAAACCTGGCAACGGTTGGCGGCAATCCAACAAAGATCTAAAGCGCTTGCGCCAAAACTTCTTTGAGAACGATAAGGCGGATCAGTCGTGAGCGCTAATATTTTATTTTTATCTAGTCGTTTAAAGTCGATAAGTCCCATCGAATCTTGCAATTGGTAGTATATTCCAATTAACAAATGAGTCTGAAAGAAGTGGAGTCATTTAAGCCATATTTCTATCGGGTTCAAAGATCTGATTAAATAATTTCCTTCGTTCTTTTTGAAGTAATTCTGCCGCTTCATT
>JAUUYO010000091.1 GCA_030590405.1 Kangiellaceae bacterium | reverse complement strand
GCCATCGCTATCGAACTCTTCTTGAGTGAATATTCCGGTATCACCGACGATGTATGTGTCCAATTCTGGGTTTAGAGTACCAGGATCACCAAATCGATCGGCTAAATCAGCGCTCTTTACATAGCCGCAACGAACTAACTCTTTGATCACTGCATCACTACTGATGTTTGTTTGTACATTATTCATCTTTTTATCGGATATTCGATAGACGGATTCCATCACTGAAACCGCATCTTCCTGGCTCAATAGTCCAACCAGATCGCCAATATCGACTAAACCTGTGACATCGCTAGGTCGATCGACTTTGGTGGGTCTGACTCCCAAGTCAATCATAGAGGCAGGCGACATCGAGTTGCCTCCTGAATCACTGTTTCGTGAACCGATTAAGGTTAAAAGAGAACCGTCGGCACCAATTTTATTAATGCCGTACATCGGATTATGTGGATTATTACCTGTATCATTATCTGAACGTGCGGGAATAACTGCTCCTGTGGTATTGGCTGCAGTGGTCACATCGGTCTTTTCTTGAATGCCTCGTAAAAAAGCGCTGTCACTATGAAAGGAAAGTCCGTAATCATTATTGATAAAATCTGATAGACCAGTCTGAGCATTCACCACCGATGGGATCATATCGCCCGGTAAGCCTAATTTGCTATAACCCGCTGAAGAGAGGAAGTCTAACTGGCCATTTTGGTTTCCGACCAATACGTTAGAACCTGAAATATTGGCTCCACCAGCTAAATCAAAACAGATAAAGGGAATTTTTCCAGCGCCTTGCACCGCTATTCCGCAAGCTGTTTTTAATGCTTCAATATCGGATGATAAAGCCGCTTGTGCTTTTTGTGGGTTGGCAAAGAGTCCTAATATAGAAGGGCCTACCACACTTGCGGTGCCAGCCATCATTCCCTGAGAAATAAAATCTCGACGAGTGACGGGTTTTTTATGCGCCGCATGAAGTAAAGGGGCATCAACGGATAAATTTTTTATTTTCTTGCTCATTTTTGTACTCCTATTGGACTAACATTGCAGCGTTAGCAATTGTTGCAGCACAAACGGCTTTGACAACGGTTTTTGTACTCGCCCCAGATAATTTGTCAGTCAAATTATTGAGCTCTGTTTTGATATCTGCATCACTGGGTTGGGTCGCTATGTTCGCACCTATTGTTTTTGCAATTAGAGCATCGTAAATAATATTTCTTTTAGCGGTTGAATCGAATGCAACACTGGTTGTTGCGCTAAAATCAAATCCGACAAAGTAATTTGCTCTTGCTGTTGTATCTTCCACTAGCGCATTACAATATTCGATGGCTAGCTGAGTAACGCCCATTTGCTGCGAAGATACAAATACATCAATATCAGTTAAAGTCGGCAACTGTTGCTTAACCGCCTGATAAGTCGCCATCACATCAGGATTGGCCATGCTGATACCGGTCGCTTGAGCCATGGTTGCATTGATCTCGGCGAAGTCTCTGATCCCAATTTCTGGGCGAGGAGCTAAATCAGCTGGTACAGCGGGATCTGGTACCGGTGGTTCCACGAAAGGGTTTTCCTGGCCATTTATTTTTTCAAAAGTGATAAAAAATTCATCGTTCTCTGGGCCTTTTTCCAGATTAATCACGGTGCCTAACCGCGATAACAACTGACCTGTTTCGCTGTTGTAATCGGTAGCATTAGCGTTGGCAATCAGATGTCGATACGCCTGACCAGTGATCGCTTCTTTACCATTAATGGCGATGCGAATTTTTTCCATATCGATATTATCAGGAACAGCGTCGCTGTTGAGATTGACATAGGTTGGTTCCGTAAACAGGTAGCTATAACTATCGTATTGACTGACTTCATACATCACATAAGAGTCTGGCAAATCAACTAAATGAGTAATACTGAACAACATAAAGAATTTTTCGCCGACACCAACATCAAAATTTTGCACAATTTGATCCTGGGTTAAAGCGCGATTATGGATGGCAACCATTCTGAATGTTCCGGCAAATAAACGGTCACCGGATACTTCGTTACCAAGAACAAAGGCATAGGTATCGTTCCAGTCATTTAAGCTGCCACCGGTTTCAAAACCTTCAACATCTGATTCTGAGGCAACCAATACGCCGTTAACAAATATCTTACGCCCTTCGGTGGGGGAGAAAGTGGCTACCACATGCTGTAAAGAGGTCTGTAATATTTCAGCGCCATCATTGGTAGAAACATCCGCTTCACCATTTTCATCTGTTTCACTACTACGGTTTAAATAGTTGTAATTGTATAGGGTTTGACCAAGTGTAAAGTTTCTGGCCGTTGTCCCCGCAGAATAACTGACTATGCCAGCCGGACCTTCCTGAGTCACATTGCCCGGTACCACCCAGGCTTCAATGGAATATTCGCCGGTCGCCGTGATAAGGTCATGTAGTTTTTTACTCGATGTGGTTGTACCCTGGGCTTTTCCGTCAGGGATACTTCCACTTCCTTCAGCAATTTTTATACCCCATCCGCCGACCCAACTGTAACTGCCTCTTAAAGTTAAATGAATGGCAGGTTCAACACCGCTGGTATCAAACGCGGTATCGCCAGTACCTGTTTTGAAATTCCATACGGCAATAATGCTGGCATCATAGCGTCCACCACCGCTAGCAACTATGCCATCGGTCAGGAATAATGCTTTACTTTTAAGTAGGTTTGGATCAACTTCGGTTAATGGAATTTGATCGGCAAAGGCTGTTATTGCTAATTCCATTTCATCAGCGCTTCCGGGGCAATCATTATTCCAGCACTGATGAAATTCATTTCTAAGTCTTAGTACAAAACGAGAATTAGCCGGAGTATCTAAGTCTATTTTAGATTTTGCTGCTTCATAGGCTGCATCAGGATCCGCTTGCGCAAAAAACGGCGCAATAGGTAAGGCGGCGGAATCAGTATGACAATCTGCACAATTAGTTATCAGAATAGGGTGGATTGTTGACGCAAAAAGTCCTGAGTCATCAGGAAAGGATTTGCTGGCTCCTGGATCTCTAATTGGTGGTTCTTCTAAAGTGATGCTACTGGAACTACCGGCGGTACCACCAGCCCAGTTTGTAATAAGTTGGGTAATTGTATCTGCACAAGCAGTCTCATTGCCACTGCCCAACCAGCAATTGTGACCACCACCCACTTTAGTCACCATAAAAGAATCCTTTGGCGAAGACAGATCAACAATGGGATTAGCCGCAGCATATGCAGTATTAATGTCATCTAAATTAACAAATTCTGGAGCTGTTCCCACACCATGACATCGTCCGCACTTGCTTTGTTCAGACAACTGATCCCACACTTCCCTTTTAAAATCTGTTACGTCTTCGGTTTCTGCTGGAGGGCCAGTGTAAGTGCCTTGTGTAGTAGCCACTTGCTCTTGGTTTTCTTCAACTTCTGCACCACCACCAGAACATGCCGAAAGAAATAACAGGGCCAGGCCAAACATTGAGGAGCTTACAACTGGCTGAGGTAATAGGTTCTTGAGGTTGTTTTTTTGAGTAAATTTCATTTTATTCTCCCATGCAATAAACAGCTGATTCAGCAAAGGTCTGTTTAAGCTGATAATTATTGTCTGAAAGCGATGTGACCATACTGGCTATTTGAGCTCGATCGGCTGTATTTCCAGGCTTTCTTAAGCAGACATTGGTAAACACTTTTTCAACCTGGCACTGAGCAAACTTTGTGCTATGGGCGAGTTCTTGTCCCATAGTTTTTGCGCCATTACCGCTACCTGGTAAGGCGGTATCCCAACCAATGTTAGAATTTTGACCTTGGCGCCAGTAGTTATCCCATTGATCATCAAGGGTGATATATCCAAAGGGGAAGTTGGCGTTGTTATTGTGATATTTGGCTTTTACTCTGGTGCCAGTTACAGGGTCTGTCACGCCTGTAGCGTTGTAGGATAATTGACCATTTTCAGCATCAGGATCAGTTTCCACATCATAATCATAGTTATAATAAGCAAAAGACTGGATCATGGGATCCATACCGGCATGACAACCATAGCAAGCGTTATTGTATATTCGACTGTCCCCACCGGGGCTGCGCGATACATCTTGTCTGATCCTGTCGGCTGCTCTGGAAATATCTTTGAGCGGCTCTAAATCACCACACAGGTGATTGAGTAAAGTAAATCTAAAATGGGCTCGATTGGTACCGTCAATCAAAAAGGCTTTGGCGGATGCGCGAGTTGTGAGAACGCCTGCGGTTGCATTGGCTTCCAGACCTGTCACACTGGACTGGGTTGCCTCCTGTAGTACCGTTTGTAAATCCAGTGCCTGGTCTTCCATTGCTTGATAATGGGCATTACTGGAATTGGAATAAGCCGGTAAACCTGCAGCATTGCCCGTGTAAATAATATCACCATAAAGCATTTTGCGAATATCGACATCGTCTCTGACCATGCCAATAACCGTGGCTGTGTAGTCATTTAAAGGGGTGAAAACGGTTTGCGCTTCGTTGGTCCAGGGAGCCACGAAGTTTTTCAAAGTAATTGAATAAAAGGCTGAATTATCCATCGCTCGATAAGCTGCGCCAATGGGGTCGCTATTATTCAGGTCAGCTTCCATCTCATCCAGCACCGTTGCTGTAGGCGGTACACCAGCTAACCGATCATGCAGTGTCTTGGCTTGCTCTCTTGGGCCTGCGAGGCTGGCTTGCGAAATGAGAATTGACAAGCTTAGCCCCAAAGCTAAATTTGTGATTTTTGTTGTTTTTTTTTCTAGTATTAAACCTTTGGCCATAATAAACACCCAGTAGATTATTGTTAAAGCAGCTATAATGCGATTGCTTGACTGAAAGTCATCATTTTCATAAAATGACCAGACTTCAAACCTAAATAGCGCTAAAATACTACTTGCAGGTTTTGCAGAGCTTTCCCATAGTTGTTACCCATCCTAACGTAGTTGAAATTAAGTTTTCGTGAAGTCCCGCACAGAAAACCAAATTTGATTAATTAATAATAGCTAGTTCAAATGTAAAGTGACTATCGGCGATAACTCCTGATCCTTGATTCTCGATCCTTTTGTGTTAGTTATGAAGCTCATAGATAAGAGCAAAGGTCTGTTAAGTAGACAAGCACGACATATTTGTAATTGTGACTGAACCATTGTGCTGCTAGCTTTTAGTACATCATTACCGCAGGTTAACTATGGAAATTTTAAATAGAAAAATCTTAAATCGGCTGATTTTAGTCTGGCTGGCTTATATATTCATTTCAAGCTGTACCAGTGGAGGTGCCACTGTTGATGGCGTTGGTCAAGATGATGATCCGGTAGTGGTTGATTTCCCGATTGCTTATGTTAAAAGATCAATCCCCGTGACGCTCGACAATGACGATGTTGAGCAACCCGCAGAAGAACTCTTGCGTGAGCCGATTAATTTTTTCCCTGGGGCAGGACTTTATATCCGTGACCGAGCCACTCCCAGCGCCGCTGAAACTCATATTACTGAAGGCCTTTTTGCGGAAGGTGCGTTATTTGATGTAAAAGATGTAGATGTCTCCTATGATGGCACTAAACTGGTTTTTGCAGTCAGGGCACCAGAAATTGAGGGAGCCGATGAAGAAGACCAGCCAACCTGGAACATCTGGGAATACGATCGACCCACTCAAACAATTAACCGAATTATCAGCTCCGATATTTCGGCTGAAGAAGGCCAGGATATTTCTCCTCATTATTTACCCGATGGGCGAATCGTCTTCACTTCGACCCGACAAAGGCTTGCTAAAGCCATATTATTAGATGAAGGTAAACCGCAATTTGATGCGTTTGACGAAGATCAAAATGTGGCGACACTGGCACTACATGTGATGAATGGCGATGGTACTGAGGTTAAACAAATTACTTTTAACCAAAGTCATGATCTTGCTCCAAGCGTGCTTAACAATGGAAAAATTGTCTTTAGTCGTTGGGATAATGCCGGCAATAACGATGAAATCAGTCTGTATCAAATCAATCCTGATGGTACTGGGTTGGAGTTTTTATATGGATTTCATTCACACGATACCGGCACCGATGGTGGTAGAGTTGAGTTTATGCAAGCCAGGCAAGGGCCTGATGGGCGTATATTGATCAAATTACGGCCGGAGGTATCCACCCGATTAGGCGGAGAATTGGCCTTTATTGACTGGCAAAATTTTACCGAAATTAATCAAACCACTGATTCGGCTGTCGGGACTGCGGGGCCTGCGCAAGTCAGTGCGACGCCGTTTGATGTCAGAAGTGATGATCTACCATCAATTGGAGGGCGATTTGCTAATGTTTATCCTCTGTTTGATGGTTCCGGTCGATTCTTGATTAGCTGGACACCTTGTCGACTCAATGGTCTGGATACTCAAGACAACCCCATTATTGTGCCCTGCACCCAGGAGGCGATAGAGGTGGATGGTTCAGATGAGGCGCAACCGCTCTATGGCATTTGGAGTTTCGACCCAGCCGAAGGAACTCAAATTCCTATTGTGATAGGCGTTGAGGGAACCGTTATCCATGAAATCGTCGCGATGTCTCCAAGAGATCTTGGGGTCGTCATACAGGACAGCGAGCCGACCGCCGATGTTAATCTGGTGAGTGAGAATGTCGGTATGGTGCATATCGAAAGCGTTTATGATTTTGATGGATTTGACCTGAGTCCATTAGGGATCAGTGCCATGGCTGACCCGCTGCAAGCGACGGCTGCTGATAGACCTGCACGATTTATTCGGGTAGTGAAGGCTGTTTCCTTACCAAGTGAAGATTTGGTTGATTTAGATAATACGGCTTTTGGCCGAAATCGTGCTCAATTGATGAAGGATATTTTGGGATATGCGGTTGTGGAGCCTGATGGCTCCGCAATGTTTAAAGTGCCTGCCAACGTTGCCTTCGCATTGAGCGTTTTGGATGTCAATGGTCGACGAATAACCGAAAGACATCAAAACTGGATGACGGTCAAAGCAGGAGAAATCAAGCAATGCCATGGTTGCCACACCAGTAATAGTGAGCTGCCTCATGGTCGTTATGCCGCCGAACCTACTTCGCCAAATCTTGGCGCGCCTGCTACCGGGGTTCCGTTTCCCAATACCAATTCTGCGCTTTTTGCTGATCTGGGTGAAACGATGGCGCAAGTTAATAATCGTATCAATGGTTTTCAGCCATTGACGGTGAATATTAATTATACCGATTACTGGACTGACCCGGCGGTTAGCGCAGTTAATCTTGATGTTAACTATAATTATTCCGATCTTGCCTCGCCTGCACCAACTACGGCGGGTTGTCAGACCAATTGGACTGCTTTGTGCCGTATTTCAATCAATTATGTGGATGAAATTCAACCTGTTTGGGATGTTTCTCGCCAGATTTTTGATGCAATGGGTAACCTGGTCGCAGATAATACCTGTATTGTATGTCACAATGGTGCCGATGAAATGGGAGTTGCTCAGGTGCCAGACAGCCAGCTCGAACTGATTGGCAATGTTTCCGCTGATGAACCGGATCATCTGGTATCCTATCGCGAATTATTATTCGGTGATAATGCGGTAGAATTGGTGAATGGTGCGTTAATAGATCAGCTAGTACCTGTATTCGATGCCGATGGCAACCCTGTGTTTGAACTGGATGAAAATGGTAATTTGATACTGGACCCTAATGGCGACCCGATCCCTGTGATGCAAACTGTACCGGTGGGGCCTAGTATGAACGTTTCAGCAGCCAATAACAGTAATCGATTTTTCAGCATATTTGCCGCTGGCGGAACTCATTCGGGCCGATTAAGTGATGCTGAATTGAAGTTACTGTCAGAATGGTTGGACATTGGTGGCCAATACTATAATAATCCATTTGATGTGCCACAAAATTAATCCAGATTGAGCGTAACTGATTAGTGAGTTACTAAATTGCACTATTAAGTGTTCGGGTAAGCTCTAAAACTTATTAGTTTAAGGCAGAAAATGTGAGCATTCTCGTTTATATGACCGTTTTAGAACGCAGGAATGGTAAATTTAAAAGGTAAGCTGAATCGTTATGATTGAACTAGTGCTAATAAGGAATAAAAATAAACTTGCAAAGAATTAGATTGATCGTAAAAGCATCACTAGTTTACTTATTATTGGTTTCCTTTTTACCTTGCAGCGTTTTAGCTGATGAACAAGATGAATACCAAAAAGTCAAAGTAGCAGAGTCTTTTATCGAATTTCACACTGGTCCCGGTCGCGGTTATCCCGTTTTTCATATTGTGGAAAAAGGGCAACCGCTACTGTTGATTAAAAAGAAGACCCAGTGGTTTAAAGCTCGCTCTTCCAGAGGGCATGAAGGCTGGGTGCATGAAGATAACATGAAAAAGACGCTGTTAGGCGATGATCAACCATTTGATGCCGGTAATTACCAACAGCAGGATTTTACCGATCGTTATTGGGAGGCGGGCGTATTAGCTGGAGATTTTGGTGGCGCGACCAGCTTGACCATATATGGCGGTTGGAATTTTACCCAAAATTTGAGCACTGAATTATCAATCACTCAGGCTTTGGGCAACGTTGCAGATATTCGGTTCGCCAATATCAGCCTGGTTCACCAGACTTTTCCTGAGTGGCGAGTAACACCCTTTGTAAAACTGGGCGCGGGAATTATACAAACGCGACCTTTTACTACCTTGATTCAAACACAAGATAGAACTGATGAAATGGTTAATGTAGGATTAGGCATCAAAGCGTATGTCTCCCGACAATTTTTCATCAGGATGGAATACACCAGCTACACAATTTTAACCAGTAGAAACGACAACGACGAAGTGGAAGAATGGAAATTAGGATTCAGCGTATTTTTCTAAAAATAACAACTCGCTTTTTTGCAATAATCATCGCCAGTTTGATGGTAATTCCATCGTGGGCGGCAGAAAATGAGTCAGGTAAAGGTGACCAAAATGAAAAAAAATCCGATGACCTCGGTAGTATTTTTGATCCCAAAGTCGAACGCCGTGAGGTAGAAAGAGAAGCGATCAATACTGAAAATTGGGAAATTGGCGGTTATTACGGGTTGATCAGTATTGAAGATTTTGGTACTAATGAGCTGGTCGGCGTCCGGGTGGCTTATCACGTTACCGAGGATTTTTTTATTGAGACCAGTTACGCCCAAGCCACCGCAGGCTTTTCCAGTTTTGAACGACTCAACGGAAATGTCACATTGTTGACTCCTGAGCAACGGGAATATAGTCAATTTAATGTTGGTCTGGGTTTTAATCTTTTACCTGGTGAAGGGTTTATCGGCGACGAGCTTGCATTTAGTAGTTCGTTATATCTTATCACTGCGTTAGGCAGTACAGATTTTGCCGGAGAGCAGCGTTCAACCATTATGGTGGGTGGCGGGTATCGGGTGCTTTTTACCGATTGGCTAGCGATCCATTTGACACTAAAAGATCATTTATACGATATTGAGTTACTGGGTACTGCAAAAACAGCCAGTGATCTTGAAATTTCTACCAGCATCACAATTTATTTTTAGTATTTGTCTATAATCATATTTTTTAAGACCCAAGGATCACAATTATGAAATTGTTAACTAAATTGTTTTTATTTTCAATTATTTGCACAATGGCTTTTTCTAGCAATGTTACCAATGCTAAAACGGCTGCACCCGATTTTACTTTAAAAAGCCGAGACGGAAAAAATGTGCGTCTGTCTGATCTCAGAGGGCAGGTAGTATTACTTAATTTTTGGGCAAGCTGGTGTGGGCCTTGCCGTCAGGAAATGCCTATCTTGGATGAAATACATAATAAATACAAGAGCTTGGGGTTTTCTGTGCTCGGAGTTAATTTAGATGCAAAGTCCAGTAAAGCCATCAACTACTTAAAAGATACGCCAGTCAGTTTCCAGGTGCTTTATGATCCAAAAGGTGATGTGAGTAGCCAGTATGGTGTACAAGCCATGCCGAGTACTGTGATCATTGATAAAGATGGTAATGTCAGGTTCTTGCATGAAGGCTATAAGTCAGGATATGAAGATGATTACCGTAAACAAATAAAATCACTTCTGAGAGAGTAAAATGACGGCATTTCGCGTACTGGCAAAGACCGCAGTGTTTTTTTCAATACTATTTTTGTCTGCCTGCTCAAGTATTGAACCATGGGTAAAACCTTATGAACGGCAAAACCTTGCTGATCCAATTACTTTTTTTGGTCGCGATCCTGTCTCTGATAATTACATGCATCACGTCCGTCAGGCGAGAGAAAGTGCGCGTGGAGCAGAAGGCAGCGCTGGGGGTGGTTGTGGTTGTAACTAACAAATTCACCAGTTTTATCTTTTGTCTTTTACTATTAACAGTCACTCAGGTTATCTTTCAAAAAGCTAATGCAGCGGTATTACCAGAAGACCGTGCAGATATTTTATACCATCGATTTGATGGTGGGGGAGTGGTGATTGACGGGCCTTCTATTTTAGTCAGAAAGTCAATTAAGGATACTGTTTCTATTGCCGCTAACTATTATGTTGATAATGTGAGTAGCGCCTCCATCGATGTGGTGACCACCGCAAGCGCATATACCGAGCAGCGGATTGAAAGTTCGGTTAACATGTCCTACCTTCGAGATAAAACAGTCCTCACTATTAATTATGGCCAAAGTGAGGAAAATGACTACTCTGCAAGGACTGCTAGTTTTGATTTTACTCAGGATTTTTTTGGCGATTTAACCACTATCAGCGCGGGTTATTCTCAAGGTTGGGATGTTGTTGGCAAACGAGGTGACGATGAGTTCGCTGAAGATGCAAACCGCAAACAATATCGGTTTGGCCTATCTCAAGTGCTCACTAAAAATAGCCTGATAGGTATTTCTTGGGAAACTATTACTGATGCTGGTTATCTAAATAACCCCTATCGCTCTGTCAGATACCTCGAACCTGGAAATGGTTCCTATACTTATCAAGCTGAAGTTTATCCCGAGACTCGCACCAGTGACGCTTTCGCTATTAGAGGGATGTATTATTTACCTTATCGAGCCGCGATAAAGGCAGAGGCAAGAGTTTTTGGTGATACCTGGGGAATTGCGGCAAAAAATATGGAATTAGCCTATACCCACCCTTATGGTGAACATTGGATTTTTGATGCAAAAATACGCCACTATGAACAAACCAAAGCTGATTTTTATAGTGATCTTTTTCCCAGGATCGATGCACAAAATTTTCGCGCCAGAGATAAGGAAATGAGTACCTTTAGTAATGATAGCATTGGATTAGCTGTCAGTTACGAGCAAGAACTGAACGATTGGGAAGCATTTGACCGGTTTAGTGTGAATTTGTCGGTTGATTATATAAAATTTGATTTTGAAGATTTTCGAGATGCTCGAGTCGATACAGTAGCGCCGGGCTTGGAACCTCTGTACAGTTACGATGCGCTTGTCACTCGGTTGTTTTTCTCAATCTGGTACTAGATCGGCACAAGATCCTTATTTATATGAGGTTCCAGGGTCTATTGGAGTGACAACAATTAGTTGATGCTAGTTAAAATTGATTTTTGGCGGTTGCCAATTAGAACTGGTGTCTTGATAATCAAAAGCATCGGCAGGAAAATATTTAGTATCTGAAACAACATCAATGAATTCATTGTAAGCGTAACGACATTCAATGCGGCTCTCAAAAGGGCCATAATCAATAGCCTCTCGGGTCTTGAAAAACCAACTGCCTTTGCGGCAGAAAAACCGACCACTTCTATTAAATGAACCTTTGGCAGGCTCATCATTGCGATATACAAACTGCGAACTATTATCCGCCATCATTTTTCCTCCGTGAATATTTACATCTCGAATAGGATTTTAATAAAGATCCTTTGTACGAGAACTCTTGAGGCGAAGATACCATTATTTATACGGGATGCATAGTAGAATACACGTCATATCAGCAATTCTCGGTGAAGAATTTAAGCCTGCCTTATTTTCCTCAATGAGTATCTTGACAAACAGAAAAAAGGGTTGTTTT
>JAUUYO010000167.1 GCA_030590405.1 Kangiellaceae bacterium | reverse complement strand
GGTCAGAATATATTTGACCGTTACGTAACTTACGCCGACTTCTGGATCCAGGATCAGGAATTTAGAGATCCAGAAACCGGTGAAAACTTCGACCGCCCCTCATTAAATGACGAGTTAGAAAAAATTGAAAAACCAGCCGGAATTTCCAACCCAAAAGACTTTAGAAACGAAGTGGTCAATTTTGTACTCAGAGCCAGGGCTGGCCATGATGGTAAAAATCCAAAATGGACTAGCTATGAAAAACTGCGAACCGTGATCGAGAAAAAAATGTTCTCCAATACTGAGGATTTATTGCCGGTAATATCCTTCAATGCCAAGTCTTCATCTGATGATAGTAAAAAACATGATGACTTTGTTAATCGTATGGTAGAAAAAGGCTACACCACCAAACAGGTTCGATTGTTATGTGAGTGGTACTTAAGAGTTAGAAAATCATCGTGATTTTTAGTCTTTTTTATCACTAGCGTGAATAACACTTAGGAGCAACTTAGTGCAAGTAATCGATCGAAGACTCAATCAAAAGAATAAAAGCACGGTTAACCGCCAACGCTTTATCCGCCGCTATCGATCACAAATCAAAAAAGCAATTGCTGATCGTATCAGCCAACGTGGCGTCACCGATATTGGTAAAAGCGAAAACATTTCCATTCCATCAAAAGATATTGGAGAGCCCACTTTTCGCCATGGTGATGGCGGCAAGAAACAACGGATTTACCCAGGCAATAAAGAATTTGTCGCTGGCGACAAAATAAAACGCCCCCCTCCTCAGGGAGGCTCTGGTGGACGCAGAGCAAGTGATAGTGGTGAGGGAGATGATGATTTTTCCTTTCAGATCTCAAGCGATGAATACATGGAACTTTTATTTGAGGATCTTGAACTACCCAACCTCAAAAAAAACAAGCTCAAAAAACTGGTCAATTATAAAACCATACGTTCAGGCTATAATACCGAAGGTACACCATCAAACATTGATATTATTCGCTCGATAAAAGGTTCAATGGCAAGGCGCATAGCGATACAGATGCCATTAAAAAAACGACTAAAAAAATTACAAACGGAGTTATCTGAACTCGACATCATTAACTATCCGAGTAAAAAACAAGAATTACTTACCGCTATAACGGCACTTGAAAAACGTATAAAACGCATCCCTTATTTAGACACATTTGATCTGCGCTATAAAAACTTTACTAAGCTGCCTCAACCAACCACTAATGCGGTTATGTTTTGCCTGATGGACGTATCCGGTTCGATGGATCAAAAAACCAAAGAGATGGCAAAACGATTTTTTATCCTTTTGTTTATGTTTTTAAAACGTTCCTACAAAGAAGTCGAAGTGGTCTATATTCGCCATCATACCCAGGCTAAAGAAGTCGATGAGCAGGAGTTTTTTTACTCCCAGGAAACCGGTGGCACAATTGTTTCTAGCGCTCTGGTATTAATGCAAGAGATCATTCAGGACCGATTTAATCCATTGGACTGGAACATCTATGCCGCGCAGGCATCCGATGGTGATAATTGGAACGATGATTCCAATACCTGTCATAAGCTACTTGATAACAGCATCCTGCCGAAGGTCCGTTATTATACCTATGTTGAAATTACCGATCGCGAGCCACAAAATTTGTGGCATCAATATCAGCACTTATCCGATAGTCATCAAAATTTTGCTATGCAAAAAATTACCGAGCAAAATGATATTTATCCGGTATTTAGAGAATTCTTCCGCAAGCAATCAATGATGACTCAGCTACCATCAAGGACTAAAGGATGACTGCAAAAAGAAAAACACCTGTCAATCAACCAATTTCCACTCGCTCTGATTGGAGTCGAGAATTAATCGACCAATATTATAAAATTATCGAAGAAGTCGCTGCCGATTTTGGTCTGGATACTTACCCTAACCAGCTTGAAATAATTTCTGCGGAACAAATGTTAGATGCTTATGCCAGCGTTGGCATGCCTCTCGGTTACAACCATTGGTCATTTGGCAAGCATTTTATTAAAAATGAACAATCTTATCGTCGTGGACATATGGGGCTTGCTTATGAAATAGTTATTAATTCTAGCCCTTGCATTGCTTATTTGATGGAAGAAAACAGTATGACGATGCAAGCATTAGTGATCGCTCACGCTTGCTTTGGACATAACTCCTTTTTTAAAGGCAATTATTTATTTAAAACCTGGACCGATGCTGAAGCTATTATCGATTATTTATTATTTGCAAAAAATTATATTGCCCAATGTGAACAACTCTACGGAATTGATGAAGTCGAATCGGTTCTCGATTCCTGTCACGCGCTAATGAACTATGGCGTCGATCGCTATAAACGCCCTTACCCGATATCCATGCGTGAAGAAAAGGAACGACAAAAAAATCGCGAAGAATTTCTCCAATCACAAGTCAATGAACTCTGGAATACCATTCCTAATAAAATCACTACAGAAGAGCAAAATAAAGAGCGTTTTCCAAGCGAACCACAAGAAAACATTTTATATTTTGTAGAAAAAAATGCTCCTATAATGCCCTCATGGCAACGAGAAATCGTACGTATAGTGCGTAAAATTGGTCAATATTTTTATCCCCAAAGACAAACTCAGGTCATGAATGAAGGCTGGGCCACTTTTTGGCACTACACTATTTTAAATGAACTCTATGATCGCGGCTATACCACCGATGGCTTTATGATGGAGTTTTTACAAAGCCATACCAATGTCGTGGCCCAACCCGATTTCGACAGCCCTTATTTTAACGGCATTAACCCCTACGCACTGGGGTTTAATATGATGGTGGATATCCGCAGGATTTGCGAAAACCCGACTAAAGAGGATAAACTCTGGTTTCCAGAATTGGCTGGTACTAACTGGCAAGAGTCACTCAGCTTCGCGATGAAAAATTTCAAAGATGAAAGTTTTATAGCGCAATATTTATCACCAAAGCTTATCCGGGATTTCAAACTTTTTTCCCTTAGAGACGATGAGCGGGAGACGGAGTTGCATATTACTGCAATTCACAACGATTCAGGTTATAAAGAAATTCGCCAAAATCTTTCTGAACAATATAATCTCAGTATGAGCGAACCCAATATTGAAGTGTATGAAGTCGATGTTACTGGCGATCGTTCATTGACCTTACACCACACACCCACCAACAACATTCATCTGGCTGATACAACTGGAGAAGTTGTTAAACACCTGCATAAGTTATGGGGATTCCCAGTAAAACTGATTTCAACCAATAGCGAAGGCCAACAAGTGGAGTTAGCTCGTTGTCCGGTAGAAGAGAGTGAAGAAAAAGCCAGGGGATAAGTTATGAATTCCCATGCGGGAGCATGGAAGCTAGAAAAGTAGAGGAAAAATAAATTTTTCCTCATCAATATTCTTTAATCAGGCAACTTTAATCAGGCAGCTTTAATCAGTCACCTTTAATCAATATCCTTTAAAGAAGCCAAATTCGCCCGCATGGATGCCCATAATGCACCACTTTCTCGGCCATAATTCCAAACAGCTTCATTAAGTTGATCAACATCTTGAGTCAATACCACATCTTTTAATTTTAGATAATAAGCTTTAGCCAGTGCGCGGGTTTCGGTATTGTCAAAATAATATTTTCCAATGCGATAATAAACATTTCGAAATCCATTTAACATCAGTACATAAACCGGGTTGCCCGATAAAAAAGCACATTCGTGTTGGACTCGCCAGTCAAAATCAATATAGGCCTGTCCTTCCTGAGCAACTTCTGTGATCTCACCAAAAATCTGGCTCATTTTGGCTGCATTTTCTTTCATAGCAAAGCGGAAATAAATACCGCCAAATTGAGTTCTGACATCGAGCAATTGATCGGCGAGTTTTAATGAGCCAGCATCATCTAATCGAGTGATCCGATCCAGAATATGTAATCCGCCGGTATCCCAGATATTATTCACTTTAGTAGGTTTACCGTGCTGAATAGTTAACCAGCCATCTCGCGCTAACCTTTGTAGCACTTCTCTTAAAGTCGTTCGAGTAACGCCGATCAGCTCTGAAAGCTCTCTTTCTGCTGGTAAGATGGTGCCGGGAGCAAATTTACCATTCCATATAGAATCAACAATATATTCTTCGGCAAAAGCTGCCGGACTACGCGCAGTGATTAGATTGGCCATTAATTATCCCTTGAGCGACTAAAAAAGCCGAATGATTCTCTTATTGAGTTATTTTGATTATCCTAAAATTATCAGTTGAAATCGTGGAAAGAGTGTTAATCGCACCGTGGGGTCTCATGCTTTAACTGATTAATTTAGGATTATATGTTGTTAGCAAAATTATAGCAGACAACTGGTCAGATATGTTGAAATAAAAGTGACTTGTCAAATCGATACAACCCCATAAAATCTTGCATATCAAATCCTAAGGAGTGGGTGAATAATGAGAATCACGCTTTGTTAGTTAAAAACAATGCTATTTTCGCCGGTATTAGCCTAAAGAGTTTGGCAAACACCCAATTAACAGCTAAAATTTCTAATTAGTTCAATCATTTAAAATAAATGCTGCATCGAAGGTTCTAACTTCGACTGTAAAGCAAAACCGGACCATGATCTAAGGATTCCCTATGAACCGAACCATGCCTCAAGCTTTTCTTGACAACTTTTTAGGCAATGCGCCAGATTGGTACAAAAGCACCATCATCGCTTTTTTAATTATTAATCCCGTTCTATTGTATGTATTGGGCCCTTACGTGGCAGGCTGGGTGATTGTTTTAGAATTTATCTTTACCTTAGCTATGGCGTTAAAATGCTACCCATTGCAACCAGGCGGTCTACTGGCTATAGAAATAATGCTGATGGGACTCACCACTCCCCACCATTTAGGTTTAGAGATCACCCAAAATCTGGAAGTCATTTTATTGTTGATTTTTATGGTCGCCGGTATCTATTTTATGAAAAACCTGCTGCTATTTGTCTTTACCAAAATTTTGTTGGGAGTAAGATCGAAAGTAATTTTATCATTATTGTTCTCCAGTATGGCCGCGCTACTTTCTGCATTTCTGGATGCATTGACAGTAACTGCGGTAGTCATTTCTGTTATCACAGGTTTTTACGGTGTTTATCATAAAGTCGCCTCAGGCAGACCCGCACATACAGCCGATAGCGATCATGACCATGCCTCTGATGAAAAAATAGAGCATGATCATCGTGATGATTTAGAACAATTCAGATCCTTTTTGCGCTCATTGTTGATGCACGCGGCAGTCGGAACCGCTTTGGGGGGAGTATGTACCTTGGTTGGCGAACCTCAGAATATCGTTATTGCAGATAGAGCTAGCTGGGATTTTGCTGAGTTTTTCTTAAGAATGTCCCCGGTCACTATCCCTGTTTTATTTGTCGGGCTTATGACCTGTGCGATGCTGGAAGTAGTGGGTAAGTTTGGTTATGGCGCAAAATTACCTGATCGTGTTCGTGCGATTATTCAAGAACACAGTGATAAACGCGATAAAGAACGAACTAAAAAGGATGTCGCAGAACTTGTTATTCAAGGTATTACCGGAGTTTTTCTGGTATTAGCACTTTTGAATCAATGGGCCGAAGTAGGCATCATCGGCTTGGCCGTTATCGTACTAATCACCGCCTTTACCGGGGTTATCGAAGAACATCAACTTGGTAAAGCTTTTGAAGAAGCATTGCCATTCACTGCGTTATTAACGGTCTTTTTTGCGATTGTGGCAATGATTTTGGACCAAGGATTATTTGCCCCTGTTGTACACTGGGTACTGGAAATGGAAGGACAAGATCAAGTAGCTATGTTTTATATGGCTAATGGTTTGCTCTCTGCGATCAGTGATAACGTCTTTGTCGCTACCGTTTATATTGGGGAAATCGAAAGAGCTCTTAATAACGGTGTGATAAGCCGCGATGTTTTTGATCAATTAGCAGTAGCCATTAATACCGGAACCAACATACCAAGCGTGGCAACACCTAATGGCCAAGCGGCGTTTTTATTCTTATTAACCTCGACCCTGGCACCACTGGTGAGGTTGTCTTATATTAAGATGTTATTGATGGCACTGCCTTATACTATCACTATGTCGATTACTGGTTTAGTGATGGTTTACTACACTCTTCAACCGATGACCGAAATGATGTATGAAAAAAATATAATTACTCATCATTCAGAACAAGCAGAAGAGCATAAAGAGAAAAAATCAGGGCACTGATTAGTAGCAGGCAGTTGTGAAAAAGGCGCCAACTGGCGTCTTTTTTAAATTATCCCCAAGAAAATTATTGAGTATTAGTGAAACCCAGGCCACAAGACTACATCTTAGCCAATCGGTTCAAACTATCTCCATCCACTCGCTGCACCGTCCACTCCTCCATACCAACCGCTCCAATGCTGCGATAAAAATCAATCGCTGGTTGATTCCAGTCTAATACTGACCACTCAAACCTGGCACAATCCCGCTCAACGGCTATTTTAGCTAAATGAATTAACAGCGACTTGCCGATTTTTTTCCCTCTGGCTTCAGGCAATACAAATAGGTCTTCTAAATAAATACCTGCTTTACCAATAAAGGTCGAATAATTATGGAAAAACAAAGCAAACCCGACTGGCACACCATTTAAGTTGGCAATCACTACTTCTGCATACCTTTTTTCACCGAATAAAGTATTCTCCAAATCCTTAGCTGTGGCTATCACATCATTGGACATTTTTTCATAATCGGCAAGATGTCGAATAAATGACAAAATTAATTCACAGTCATCGATTACTGCATCACGTATTTCAATACCACTCATTGATTACCTCTCCCCTTCGAAAAAAATAAAATAGTTTATTCATAATAGCTGGCTAAAAACTCTTCAAAACTTATATTATCATTAGCTTCAATTTCTGCTTTTTTAAGGTGCGAATCTTTAGCCGCTTCTTGATAGTGTTGTAACTTTTCTGCTGATAGCGGGTTTTGAATAAATTCCTGCTTATGTTTTTGTGATAACTCAAAAGCAAAAGGGAAAAAACCTTCTTGACGCGTTTCTATTTCTTTCACAATTCGCCCTGAATATGTTTGATCTAAATCAGAGAGTTGACCGGTTAGTTTTTTGATTACATCAGCATGTTCGGTGGTCGAATAACAATTATCAAGCATGTCTGCAAATGGCGCTATTTCACTTAATATATTTCCAGCAATTTCAGCCAGTGGTACACAAGTATTTTGCACGGTTAAACAAAGATCTGGATGTCGCCCTTTCTGTACCACTCGATCAAAATTATCGGTATTTTCTCCCATTTCTCTGGCGGTAATGGGTTCTGATTTAGCAAATAAACTACATAACAAAAATGCATCCAAAAAAGCCACCTGTGATGAGTTAAGTCCAATCGGTGAAAATGGATTAATATCTAAAGCTCTCACTTCAACATATTCAATGCCGTGTAATTTAAGCGATTTAGTTGGACGCTCACCAGATACCGCCACT
>JAUUYO010000148.1 GCA_030590405.1 Kangiellaceae bacterium | reverse complement strand
GACTGCCACTACGATTACCATCTTTATTATTGGCGCGATATTTACTTTTTTGGGGCTTATTGGGTTTTACCGATTGAACATTTAATCTCGATGCAGGCACATCATGAGCCGGTTCAAAACCATCAATTAATTTTCGCTCGATCACTTTTTGGATCAATCGTTCAATTCCTGATAATTGTTTGAATTCATCCGCACTCACTAAAGAAATCGCTTCACCAGAGCTACCAGCTCGACCAGTTCGTCCGATCCGATGTACATAATCTTCCGCCACATTCGGCAAATCAAAATTAACAACATGGGGCAATTGATCGATATCGATACCTCGTGCAGCAATATCTGTTGCGACTAAAACTTGAATGTCATTTTTCTTAAAACTGGCGAGTGCTTTAACTCTGGCTCCCTGACTTTTATTGCCATGAATTGCCATGGCTTTAATGCCGTCTTTTTCCAGATGTTTGGTCAATCGATTCGCGCCATGTTTGGTACGAGTAAACACTAAAACTTGCTGCCAGTTATTTGAACCAATTAAAAAACTCAGTAAGGCCGATTTTTGTTTTTTATCGACCGGGTATACCCATTGAGTCACTGACTTAACCGTAGTATTTCTTGGGCTGACTGAAATCTCGACCGGGTTATTCACCAAACCTTTGGCCAGATTTCTAATCTCATCAGAGAAGGTTGCGGAGAACATAAGGTTTTGGCGCTGAGTTGGCAATAAACCAAGAATTTTCTTGATATCGCGAATAAAGCCCATATCCAACATACGATCCGCTTCATCCAAAACCAATATTTCTAGCTGGTCAAATTTGACGGCGTTTTGGTTGTATAAATCTAAAAGACGTCCTGGTGTAGCGACTAAAATATCGACACCTTTACGTAATTTCATCATTTGTGGGTTGATCTTTACTCCGCCATATACAACTGCGGAACGTAGTGGTAGGTTATTGCCATAAGTGGCGACACTTTCGCTGACTTGAATAGCCAGTTCTCTAGTCGGCGTTAAGATCAGCGTTCTTACTTGATTTGCAGAGGCAAGTTTGCCTTTTGATAATAGTTCCAATATTGGCAAGGTAAAACCAGCAGTTTTACCGGTACCAGTTTGCGCCGCAGCCATTACATCTTTGCCATCCAATACCGCTGGGATCGCTTGTGCCTGGATCGGGGAGGGGGTTTGATAGCCTTGTTGGCTTACGGCCTTTAATATATTCTGGCTAAGGCCGAGTGAGTCAAAGTTCATCAGGTTTTCAATCCCATTGGTTTACGAGGCGCGTAGCATACAGTATGTTTTGTGGTCAGGCTACCAAGAAATAACTTACACACTAAATTTAGAAACTAAGCTTTGAAGTTTATTCGCAAGCTGATTAAGTGAATTACTATTTTGTGCAGATTGTTTTGCAGCCTCACCGGTCTTTTCGGATATATCCTTTACTTGCATGACGCTCTTATTGATTTCTTCTGCGACAGCTGTTTGTTCTGTCGCTGCTGAGGCTATTTGCTCTCCCATCAGGCTAATTTGTTCTACAGATTCAGATATTTTGTGCAATGCATTACCCGCTTCGATTGCGTTACTAACAGTTTGTTCGCTTTTTTTATTGCCGGTATCGATCGCTTTTACCGATGAGTTAGCCGATGATTGAAGCTTATCAATCATATTTCTAATTTCTTCGGTAGACTCTTGTGTTTTACTTGCGAGTGTCCTTACTTCATCTGCTACTACGGCAAACCCACGACCACTTTCTCCTGCCCTGGCAGCTTCAATTGCTGCATTAAGTGCTAATAAATTCGTTTGATCGGCAATGCCCTGGATTACGTCGAGTACTGAACTAATACTTTTGACATCTTCTTGCAATTCATTGATTGAGCCAGATGCATTAGATAGCTCTTTTGCAAGCTCGCTAATTGAATCGATAGTTTGTTGGACGATAGATAGACCAGCATCCGACTCTTTATCTGCTTGAGCTGTTGAAACGGCAGTTTGTTCGGCATTTCTCGCGACCTCCTGCACTGTTGCGGTCATTTCGTTCATTGCGGTGGCAACTTGCTCTACTTCGATATTTTGTTGCTCTATCTGATTATTTGTCATATTTGCGGAAGCTCGATTTTCGCTAGCATTATTGACTAATTCGGTTGTCGACAAAAGAACCTCTTGCACAAGAGATTTAGTGTTATCGATCATGGCGTTAATGTTGTTACCAATGGTTTTCATTTCATCTTCGGAGTTGATGTTAACAGATAAAGTCAAATTACCGTCAGCAACCGCATTAACGCATTTTTCAATTCGTGAAATAGAGTTAAGCAAATTGGAATAGACGCTTGCAAATAGATACATGGCCGCAAGGACCAGTAAAATGGATGAAGAGATATTTAATAGAATATCTGATTGAATTTCATTTTTTCTATTTTGTATTAAAGTGCTTAAAGCTCTATGGGTTTCATCATAGAAAATCAAAATAGAATCAATAACATCAGAACCTTGCGAAAAATATAGGTCACCATCAACAGCAATATCATCAGGTTTAAGAATTTTGCTAGAGGTTGTGTTTATAAATTCAGAGATATTCTGGTTGACTTGAACAAATCTATCGGAAAGAGCATTAAGGTCTTTTCTGTAGCTGACAGCGGTTTGAAAATTATGTGCCATTTGGCTTCTTTGTTGTTCTAATTGTTTATTGTTATTAGATAGAGCAATGAAAGTGTCGCTATCAAAGTTTCCTTTTGTAACGACACCAGCTCCTATACCTCTAACCTTACCTGTAATGTTTACTAAAGCTGGAAGATTCTGAACTACCATTTTTATTAAAAAGGCGGTCTGATGCTGTGGATCAGTAAATAAGCTACTTGATTCCATAATTGAATTCATTAGCAAGCTGATTCGGTTGATTAGCTCAGAATAGGCGGCAAAGCTTTCGTCGCTTTTCATCTTTTGTGATTTTAATACAAGTTGCTGCCAATCATTAACGAACCCTTCAAAGTCTGATTTTTCCATTGAGGCTAAGTTGGCATATTCTGCACTGTTTGCGATCTGACTAATTTGGTTGCTCGCTTTAGATACGACTTCAACTATTTTAGATTTTACGGTCAAATTTCCATTTAAATAAGCATTATTTAATCCTCTGGTTTTGGCTATATTGGTGAAATCGGGTCGAAATGATTTTATCAATACTATTTTTCGGATTTCTTGCTTGGTTGCACCAAGAGAAACCATCTGGTTGGTAATTGCATAATAAGCAACATAACCAACAGGGATCAAGTAAAGAACAAAAATAACAATGAATTTTTTAGCGATCGATATCTTGCTTATAAAATAAATTCCCGGGGACAATAATAACTTGAACATTAGGTTGGACCTTTACTCTGATTGGAATATTAGGGGCTGTTGAACAATGAAAGATCAACAGCCCCTAGATAGTTCTGGTTTAAATAAGTATAGACAGCTATAGATTTTTTATTGGAAAAATTAATTGATTTAAGTTGGAAAAATTGGAAAGTCGTTCTCCTATGAAGCAGCAATTCTCGGTGAACAGATATGCTCCCTGTTTACGGGCATTGTAGAGACATTGTAAAAAATGTTTTCGCACTATATTTGACCTTTGTAGGTTGACCTTTAGGCCAATTTCGTGCCTGATAGTTTAGCGTTGGACTGAAGTCCAACCTACGCTAGCCACTTGTTAGTAGTGAGTTTCACCGAGAATTGCTGCCTATGAAGTGCCTGTGGATATACTTCAGGATTTTTCGAGTAGGATAGTGACAATATTTGTTGAACAGTCTTAGTTAATAAAGTGACTTGTTGATTTATAAGATATAAATGTGTTTTTGGGAGGTGAGATCAGTCGACCACTTTTTCTTCTGGAGTTTGGTCTTTAGGTTTTGTTTCGTCAACTTCGGCGATCATGGTATCAGTCGGGTCAACTTCAAAAGGAGAAGCCGGTTGTTCCTGATTTTCTTCATCTTGCCAAACTAATACATCATAATACCGGCGAATATTATCCACATAATGCACCGGTTCGCTGCCTCGTGCATAACCGTGTTTGGTTTTTTTATACCAACGGCTTTTTTGCAATAAGGGTAATACTTCTTTTACATCAGACCATTTATCGGGATCGCCGCCTTGTTTTTGAGTGATGATCCGGGCATCTTCAACATGTCCCCAGCCGACATTATAACCGGCTAGTGCGAGCCAGGTTCGGTCGGGTTCTTGAATGCGACTGGGAACCCGGCTTTTTACTTTACGTAAATATTGCGCGCCGCCCTGAATACTTTGCTCGGCGTCTAATCGGTTGGTGATCCCCAGTTGTTTGGCTGTTTTCAGGGTCAGCATCATCATGCCTCGAACACCGGTTGGCGATTTGGCTTTTGGTTTCCAGTGAGATTCTTGATAGGAAATTGCTGCCAGTAGTCGCCAATCAAGATCCTCAGATGCTGATTCAACAAACCAGCCTTTGTAAGTATCGAGTTTTTGATCGGTGGCTTGATGAAACTTACGCGCGCCGACATAATCAAATTTTTCTACATGTCCATAATATTTTTCATGCAGCTGGGTGATATAGCCCTGAGCCCGCTGTTGTCCAAAAAACTCGATGGTCTTGGAAAATAATGAATAATCGTCAGATGGCGCAAATGCCCAGGCGAGATTCTGTGGTTCGCCCAAGGTAAAGGCGACTGCTAATTCAGGGTGAAAGCGACGATTGAGGCTCAATTCTGTGGAGTCGACAATAGTGTAATCGATGGTTTCATCAAGCACCATCATCAACAACTCTTCTGCGGTATGCTCGGTGGTTTCGGACCAATGAAGGCTTGAGTGAGTTGGTTTTAATTTTAAAAGTTGTTGAGAATAGGATGAGTGAGCAACCACTCTTAATTCGCCATCGAGCTGCGCAATAGTTCTGGGCCATTTTTTGCCCTGCTTAAAAACCAGCTTAGAGGTGATGGTTTGATAAGAGGGGGCAAAGCGAAGTTGTTTGGCTCGTTCAGGGGTTATTGTCAGTCCTGCCGCCGCCAGATCAACTTCGCCGCTATTGACGGACTCAATGATTTCTTTAAGATTGTCGTTCACAATGTATTGGGTTTTTACCCCAAGAGATGCCGCAAAGGCTTCGGCTAGTTCATATTCAACGCCTGCCAGGCCATCAGCTCTTTCGTAATAGGTGGTTGGGCTATTACGGGTGATAATTTTTAACACCCCGCGTTTTTTAATTTCTTCGATTTGAGGGAGCTTTTCTTCGCTGCAGCTGGCAAGCAAAATGATCGATAAAATAAACAGAAGTCGGCAGGTTAAAATGCGCGGGGCAGGAAAACTTGGCAAAACAGCCAATAACCGTAAATTCTTCTGTAAAAAATCGAAAAAACTCATAATATCGGAGTATTCAGTCCTTTCCTTATCTATAAAAATGAATGTCGTAGTTATCAATTACTTGTATTATCAACAACTTAACTGAATAGAGTGTGAATTTTGCTTTCCTTTACGACATTATCAACTTTTCTTCGAGATACTGCAAGTTCCCGAGAATCATCAAATACTCCCCAAACACTACATATAGTGAAAAACCTGGCATCGAGGCATTTATAGTGGGGCGGGTTTGATATCAGGGATTGGCTGTATCAATTATTTATTCCGGCATTCAGTATTAATATTAGCACTGTTTTTTCTCGTTTAACTCATTAATTTAGGTTAAATCTTGTGTTGATTTAGCGTATCATTGCGCCTTGATTTTATACCATCCGATCAGAGCTAAAAAACTATGCTAATTCTTCGCGGTGCACCTGCATTTTCTTCCTTTAGAATCAATAAATTACTGACCGAAGGTCAAAATCTGGTGGCTGATTTAGGTCAGATTTATGCAGAATATGTGCATTTTGCTGATCTTAGTCGCCCTTTATCCGATGACAATCTGGCGACGTTAAAGCAGCTGCTTACTTATGGCTCGCAAAAAGAAATTAAGGAAACCAAAGGCGCGTTTGCCTTAGCCGTTCCCAGGCCTGGTACTATCTCACCTTGGTCTTCCAAAGCGACTGACATTGCACATAACTGTGGGTTGTCTGAAGTTAATCGACTGGAAAGAGGGGTTAGCTGGTATTGTCAGAATTCCGCCGGTGAGGAGTTAACCGCCGATGATTTAAAAAAATTGTTGCCATTAATACATGACCGGATGATGGAAGTGATTTTTCCCGCGCTGCAAAGTGCAGAAGTTTTATTTGAAACCCATCAACCAAAGAGCTTAACTCGGGTCGATATTATTGACGGTGGTCGAGAGGCGTTGGCTGAAGCGAATACTGGTTTGGGATTAGCTCTGGCGGAAGATGAAATCGATTATCTGGTTGAGCGCTTTACTGAACTTGGCAGAAATCCAACGGATGTTGAATTGATGATGTTTGCTCAGGCTAACTCTGAGCATTGTCGGCATAAAATATTTAACGCTGAGTGGACGGTTGACGGCGAAAGCAAAGATATATCCTTGTTTGGCATGATTCGTAATACTCATAAAGTCACCCCGCAGGGGGTGTTGTCTGCCTATAGCGATAACGCGGCGGTGTTTGAAGGTTTTGAGCAACCGCGTTTATGGGCGGCTTCCATGAGGGATGAAAACCCCGGTGAGTATGATTATCACGTGGAGCCTATACACGTACTGATCAAAGTTGAAACTCACAATCATCCAACCGCTATTTCGCCATTTCCGGGAGCTTCGACAGGAGCGGGCGGCGAAATTAGAGACGAAGGCGCGACAGGGCGAGGCGGAAAACCTAAAGCGGGTTTAACCGGATTTAGTGTTTCTAATCTCGAAATACCTGGCTATGAGCGACCTTGGGAAGTGAAATACGGCAAGCCTGGACGAATTGTTTCAGCCTTTGAAATTATGATGGATGGACCATTAGGTGGCGCGGCATTTAATAATGAATTTGGTCGCCCAAATCTTTGTGGTTATTTTAGAACTTATCAACAAAATGTTGAATTTGACTTTGGCTCGCAAGTCAGGGGATATCATAAACCAATTATGATCGCAGGCGGCATGGGGAATATTCGTGACCAACATGTGCAAAAAGCCGAAATCAAACCGGGATATCATGTGATTGTACTGGGTGGTCCAGCGATGTTGATCGGATTAGGTGGCGGCGCAGCATCTTCCATGGCATCTGGTTCTAGTCATGAAGATTTAGACTTTGCTTCAGTGCAGCGAGAAAACCCCGAAATGGAACGTCGCTGTCAGGAAGTCATCGATCATTGTTGGTCGATGGGTGAAAAAAATCCGATTGCGTTTATTCATGATATTGGCGCAGGCGGATTATCTAATGCAGTGCCTGAACTGGTTCATGATGGTGGCCGTGGCGGGTCTTTTGAACTTCGCCGAGTACCGAATGATGAGCCCGGAATGAGTCCGGTAGAGATCTGGTGTAATGAATCACAAGAAAGATATATGCTAGCGATATCTCCAGAAGATAAAGATATTTTTGAGAAAATCTGCCAGAGAGAACGTTGTCCTTTTGCGATTTTGGGTGAAGCACTAGAAGAGCTGCATCTTACTTTAAGCGATGAGCATTTTGACAACAAACCTGTCGATATTCCAATGGATGTTTTGTTTGGCAAAGCGCCAAAAATGCACCGTGATGTGCAGTCGGTAAAAGTTGTAAAGAATGCACTAAATATTCAAGCAACAGTCGATGAGGCGATCGATAGAGTCTTAAGTTTACCGGCGGTTGCGGACAAAACTTTCCTGATCACCATTGGCGATCGAACCGTTGGCGGTTTATCTCATCGTGATCAAATGGTCGGCCCCTGGCAAGTGCCAGTGGCAGATTGCGCGGTGACTGCTTCCAGTTTAAGCTCTTATACCGGTGAAGCCATGGCAATGGGTGAAAGAACTCCCATCGCTAACTTAAATCATGCCGCTTCAGCAAGAATGGCTGTAGCAGAATCGCTGACCAATATCGCAGCGAGTCGTATCGAAAATATTAGCCATATTCGGCTATCCGCAAATTGGATGGCGGCCTGTGGCGCACAAGGGGAAGATGCCGGTTTGTATGAAGCTGTTCATGCCATCGGAATGGAGCTTTGTCCCGATTTAGGTATTGCTATTCCGGTAGGTAAAGATTCCATGTCGATGCAAACTGCCTGGAGTGATGGCGATGAAAGCAAACGAGTGGTTGCGCCGCTCTCTTTGGTGATTACGGCATTTGCGCCAGTTGTTGATATTCGTAAAACGCTAACACCAGAGCTTAAAACAGACATTGATAGCCAGTTAATTTTAATTGATTTAGGCGAAGGTAAAAATCGATTAGGCGCAACGGCATTAGCGCAAGTGTTTAATCAGTTAGGCGCAGAAAGTGCTGATGTTGAATCGGCTGTCAGTTTAAAGAATTTCTTTAATGCGATGCAAAAGTTAAATAAAGAGAATTTATTGCATGCTTATCACGACCGCTCTGATGGTGGATTGTTAGCGACTTTGACTGAAATGGCGTTTGCCGGAAATTGCGGTTTAAATATCAATTTCTCGGCTTTGGCTGACGCGCCGCTAGATGTTCTTTTTAATGAGGAATTGGGCGGCGTGATCCAAATAGAGAAATCTCAGCAAGCACAAGTCATGCAGATTTTAAAATCATTTTCACTCGATTCAATCAGTCATTTAATTGGCTCGCCAACAGAAAATAAAAACATTCAAATGTCTCACGGCGATAATCAATGGCTATCCAGAGACTTGATGGATTTACGTGCGATCTGGTCAGAAACGTCTTACCAGATGCAATCGTTGCGAGATAACCCTGAAAGT
>JAUUYO010000206.1 GCA_030590405.1 Kangiellaceae bacterium | reverse complement strand
GAGACGTTACAGCAAGGCAGTGATCTTTCGCTCGATCATCCCCAGCTCAGCAGCTGGATTGATATCGGCGACTCCTGGAATAAGGCCAACGGTCAATCAGGCTTTGATCTGATGGTGTTAAAAATAACCAACAAAGATATCACCGAAAATAAACCCAAACTATTCATCCATAGTTCAATGCATGCCAGAGAGTACACGCCCGCCGCATTAACATTGGATTTTGCCACTCACCTTTTAAAAAATTATAATACCAATGCCGATATTCAATGGCTCGTCGATCACCATGAGATCCATATTTTATTTCATATGAATCCGGACGGACGAAAAATTGCCGAAACAGGCCTCTTGCAAAGAAAAAACACCAATAATAACCACTGCCCATCTAACCCTGATGGCGATATGGTCGGTGTTGATCTAAATCGCAATTTTGCCTTTTTCTGGGATTACACCAATGGTAGTGGTTCGAGTGGCAATTCATGTGATCAAACCTTTCGTGGTATCGCCGCCGAATCAGAACCTGAAACGCAAGCTGTTTCAAACTATATTCGCAGCTTATTTCCTGATGCAAGAGGCCCCAATGATAATGACGCAGCGCCAATTGATACCGCCGGAATGCATATCGACATACACAGTTACAGCGAACTCGTCTTGTGGCCCTATGGACATAAAACCGGTAGTTCGCCGAATGATCAGGGATTTGTTGCACTTGGCAATAAATTGGCCTGGTTTAATCATTATACCCCCATACAAAGTGTCGGGCTCTACCCGACCGATGGAACCAGCGACGATGTCAGTTATGGTGAGCTTGGTATCGCGGCATTTACCTTTGAACTAGGCACTTCTTTTTTTCAAGAATGCTCAGTTTATGAAAATACCATCAAACCAGATAATCTAACCGCCCTTATTTATGCAGCCAAAGCAACCGCTGCGCCATACACCCTGGCATTCGGACCGGAAATCAGCAAAATTGAATCCAATGGTTCCATTGGCGAAATATCGCTCACCCAGGGCGCACCTTTAACCATCGCGATCACCGCTAATGCATTGCGCACTAAGCTATCGACCGTTGACCAAACCATAAGCAAAGCGGAATACTCGATTGATGTGCCGATATGGCAGAATACTGCAACCATCATAGAATTGAGCCAGAACGATGGTAATTTGAGTTCAGGCATTGAAGTCCTGTCGGCCCCACTGGATACCTCAAACCTTGCCCTCGGCCGTCACATCATTTATACCAGAGCCTATGATCAAAACAATAATGTCGGCGTTGTGAGCGCCGAGTTTATTACTATCGCAATCAATAACTCACCCACCCCAGAGTTTACTTTTAGCTGTAGTAATTTAACATGTAGTTTTGATGCGACTGTTAGCACAGATACCGATGGAACAATTGAGAACTATCAGTGGGAATTTGGGGATAGCAGTTCTGCAACTGGCGTCAGCATAGAACATCGTTATGCTAACCCCGGTGACAAAACAGTCAGTTTAACCATCGATGATAATAGTGGTAATCAGGCGACTAAACAGCTCACGGTTTCAGTTAGCGAATTGCCAATAGCCAACAACCCAACCGCCCCACTGGCTAGTAGTTCAGGTGGTGGGGCGATGCCTGTCTGGATAATCCCTGGTTGGATAGTCGGATTATTCTTCGCTGGGCGGGGGCGGTTTAGAAGAAATATTCGGCAAACCAAATTTCATCTTCCACCATCGAATACTAAGCGGCACCGAAATATTTAACAAAAAGGTAGTGATCATCAAGGTATAAAAAGCTTCAGTCGAAAGGATCTGGTTTTGCACGTAAGCTATATTGAGCACAACGAAAGCAAGTTCTGCTCGCCCTAACATGCCAAAACCGATCATCAGGCTATCGGGCCAGTTAAAATTTCCTGTATAGCGTGCCGCAATACTGGCAGAACTAACTTGTCCTATAAATAAACAGATAAAAAGGAGTAATGCTCCGGGCAATACTTCAGTAAACATTTCATATTCAAAGATTAATTTACTGCCTAACGCCACAAAAAAGACCGGACCAATCCAGGAAAAAGCAACGTTATCGATCATTTCTCTTGCTTGATTATAAAAATCAACCTGTTTATCTTGATGAAAATCGAAATAGCTTCGATGTATCACCAGACCAGCCATATAAGCCCCTACCGCTGGATGAAAGCCAAAGTGGTGGGATAATATTCCCATGAGCACTGCAATCAATAACAACGACAATATCGTGTACTCGCCGCGAGCCATTGCGAGAACTTTTCTTAAGCCGAGGTTTCCAATAAAAGGAATAAAACCAAAAATACTCTTTTTCCCCGGAAATAACCAGGCACCGACTAGCATGACAATTAAGAAAAATACCACCGCTTTTCCTACAATGAGCAAAGCGCCCTCTATTGTGACACTGGCTTCTCCAGTCGCCACAGGCACTAACAAAGCAACAAAAACTAATGACGCAATATCATCCAAAACCGCCGATGTCATAATACCAGTGGCTGCCGGTGTGTTGTTTAAGCCTTCCGTTTTAAGAGATACCATCGTCAAGGACACAGCGGTTGCAGTCATTGCTAAACCACTCATTAAAGCGATACTGGCATCCTGCCAATAAAACCATGCTATGGAATAAGCGACAGCAAAGGGTACAAGAGCACCAAATAACGCTATCCCCCAACTTCGCTTAATACTACTGACAAAATTACCGGCATCTTCCTCAAACCCTAGGGCAAACATAATAATAATGATCCCTAATTCAGCAAAATCCACTATAAAAACGGGAAGCTGTTCGGGGATAAGACCCAAATTAACTAATAAAGCACCAAAAAATAAAAACCATAGGACCGGCGTTAGTCGCGTTTTATGTGCAAAATATGACGCAACAAAAACAGTTGTCCAAATAATCGCCAGAATTTCAATGTCATGCATTATTTTATCCGTTAATTAATAAATGAACCCAAATACTTAGCCCGTAGCCTAAAGCAATAACAGGTGTCCATTTAAGGTGAGTAAAAAAAGTATATATGCCCCTGGCCTGCCCCATTAAAGCAACGCCAGCGGCGGAGCCAATCGATAACATACTGCCTCCAACTCCTGCGGTTAATGTCACCAGAAGCCACTGGTAGGCAGGCATCTCTGGATTCATTTGCAACACGGCGACCATGATTGGTATATTATCCAGTATAGCGGAAAATACACCTACTAAGGAATTTGCTGTGGTCGCTCCTAATTCAAGATATAAGTAACTGGATAGGTTGTTAAGATAACCAATAAACCCAAGCCCTCCAACACACATAATCACACCAAAAAAGAATAGTAAAGTATCCCACTCTGCCCTGGCGACTTCACGATAGCTATCAAATGCCCTTACATCACCTACCTGACCATAACCCGGCGTATCTTGAGCCGAGACCTGATGGGTCTTTTTTAAATAAAACCCAAAAAACTTAAGGTAGGCCAATCCGGTGATCATCCCTAAAAATGGCGGCAAATGAAGAAAGCTATGAAACGACACTGCGGTAATGATGGTTAGAAAAAATAAAAAAATAATTCGTTTGGCTCCCCTTTTTAATTCAACAACCTCTCCATCAATAATAGGCTTTTCGGTTTTTATTGCAAACGACATAATAGTAGCCGGAACCAAAAAATTGACCACAGACGGAATAAAAAGCGCAAAAAATGCCTGGAACGGCAACAAGCCTTTTTGCCAAACCATTAAAGTTGTAATATCACCAAAGGGGCTAAAAGCACCGCCAGCATTAGCCGCAACAACAATATTGACACAAGCAATGCTAACGAACTGTTTATTATCTTTACCGACAGCGAGAACAACAGCACACATGACCAGTGCCGTGGTCAGATTATCAATCAAAGGAGAAAGAAAAAAACTTAGAAAACCAGTAATCCAGAACAATTGCCTGTAAGTGAAACCATTATTGACTAACTTACCACGCAGCCGATCAAAAATACGCCGCTCGCTCATCGCATTAACATAGGTCATAGCCGTTAGTAAAAATAAAAACAGCTCAGAAAATTCGACCAAAAAGTGCTGTACCGCCTTTTTTACCACATCAGGTGATTCAGTCGAAGAATACTCGAATGCAATAATAGCCCAGATCAGTCCAGCAGCCAAAATCACCGGCTTGGATTTTCTTAAGTGGGTGAATTCTTCAGCCATCACTAAAAGATATGCAGCGACAAAAATGGCAATTGCGGTAAATCCTACCCAATGAGCGGTTAAATCCATATTAGCTCCCAAAATGACACGATTCTTTAACCCTGGCATATTCCAGGATGAGGTAAATATCGAAAACTTTGTCTATAATCAACTAGGTGCTGTTGAACTATGAAAGATCAACAGCCCCTAGGGTTGATAAAAACACCAAATCGTTACCAGATCAATATTAAACCGTTTTTTTTTTGCGATAATATTTACAATCAAAATTGGGCCAACTATCAAAAACCACACTCGAGAATCCAATGAGCTATTTTTTAATCGAAACCAAGAATCTTGAATTAACCAGATTTGAGCAATTAGCCGATATTAATCAATTAAAAAAGACCCATTTACCCTTCTCCGGCTCACTTGGTCAACACCCTTATGACGTTAAAAAGGTGATCTTACTTTCTGATCCATATACCAACAGCACGCTTTATTATGAATTTGCTCGAGACGATATCGGTTTGGTTGAAAAACTACCAAACATCATCAACAGCGACGGTGAAGATGTGTCTATGGTTTTGCTATGGGTAAAAAAGGGTCGAGTTGGCATCCGTTGCGCACCGTTTCTGGTTGAGTCAGTGGTTCGTTTGTAAGGTTTATGTGTCCCACATTTTATTGACGTGGTTCTAAATATCTTCATCAATATAGTTCTGTTAATACGGTGATCAACGCCAAACTACCACGCAATGAATTTCCGCTTTCATCCACAGGTGAACATACGATTTTAATTGCCAGTGGTATTGGCATTACTCCTATCTTAAGTATGTTACGAGCATTGGTGGATAAAAAGGCATCCTTTGAAATCTACTACGTGGCAAAGACGGAAGAAGACCTAGCATTTAGAAAAGAGATTATAAAGCTTGCGGGAGATAAAACCCATTTTTATTAAGAAATTAACTCATATGTACTTACAGTTAACATCGCAAATCACCGGCACTTTTTCCCATCCGAGTGAATTTTTCTTGTTAGGCGATTTTTCTCAAAATTACTTAAGCCTTTGATAAAACAATTATCACAGCTACAAGAACCCCACCACCTAGCGCAACAAAACTATATTTTTTATGTTCCTGCTCTGCTCTAGGCAAAAGATGTGTTGCACCCACATAAACTAATGCTCCTGCTGAAAGTGACAACAAAGCCCCAAGCATTGGTTTGTCGATTTCACTTATAAGTGGATATGATATAAGCATACCCACCGGAGTGGTTAATGCCGCAGCAAAAAAGGAGAAAATCATAGCTTTGCTTTCTTTAAACCCTCCTTTGACTAATAATAAATAAGTAATTATACCTTCAGGAAACTCATGTAATACCATACCCGCAGTTGCGAGAAAACCGGTAAAAACACTTACAGAAAAAGCAATTGAGTAAACGAACCCATCTATGAATGAATGAAAACCAATGCCTATCATTGGTACTACCCCAATCCCATATTTCTCTTTTCCGGGTTCTTTTTGGCATACGAATGCAGTAATAAAACGATTGAACAAATGCAATCCAAAAAAACCCACCAAGAGAAAAATTGGACTATTTGGATTCATAGCCAACGATTTTGGGATAATATGAAGAAACGATGCTGAAATAAGTACGCCTGCTGCAAAACACATGAAATATGTGGAATTGCGCTGCCCCCAATCTACATAATTGCGTATAGTATAAATGCCTATTGTAGTAACAAAGGCTGCAAGGCTACTTGTAGCCAGAGCTGTCCAAAAAGTATTTGGGTGTAGTTCCTTTATGTCGACGGCAAAAGTTAGCTAACGCCGCTCGTTTCTAAAAAATCATAAATTCGGTTTTTAGATTGCTGCTTATGAAATTTCCAATATTCTTCAAATTCATTACTGGACTT
>JAUUYO010000001.1 GCA_030590405.1 Kangiellaceae bacterium | reverse complement strand
GCTATCATGTGAGATTGAGCGCCATCATCAAAATTGAAAAAGGTTAGCTCATCGGCGGTTATCGAAAACAAATGAAGTGATGGGTGAAAATCAATTGTATCGGCCCCTTTAGCATATCCTTGTAGTGGATGGGTGATCAGTTTTTTTCCGGTAAACCAATCCCATAAATGAATTCCATCGTAATTAACTTGCACCAGTCGTTTGTTGTCTAAATTGATTCTTACTGGTGAACCAGCTCTGATCGGCCCCACTTTGAAGTTGGAAATTTTGTTACCAGGGTTCCATACATAAATATCGCCACTTTGAAACATCAATACAGATTGCTGTGTTTCACTGATAAGTAGTTCCATCGGCCCTAAATAATTTAGTTCATTTCTTGGTAGTTGTGTACTATGCAGCTTCTTTTTGTTCTTTAAATCCCAAAGTTCAATCAACCAGTCCTTTTTAATTAAAGACATATATTGTCCGGAGTCATCAATCTGATATCGAGCAATATTTTTGCTATTGAGTATTGTGCCTGCCTGACCCGGTTGAACTGGATTTTTAATATCAACAAAATGAATAGTGCCCGTTTTATCCAGACTAAGTAAATATCGACCATTTTGGCTTTGGATAAAACTAACCACTTTATCTTCACTTAAAAATGGCCAATGGACTCTGCCCTTGTTTATGTCAAAAAATTGAAAACCATCGGTCTGTTTAATACAAGTCGCCGATTCGCTATTCGTTTTTAAAGGGTAAACAAGGAAAGATGTATCGCAACTTAGTTTTCCAAGCTTTTCACTTTTGTCTTGATCAATATATTGATGTTGGCTGATAGCGTTAATCACCAAGTGCTGATCGCCAACTGAAAACACCTGCCCGTTGTTATTATAATGTTGTTTGCATTCTGCTTTTTTATCAAAACGGTCACCATAATCAATCGAAGGATTTGATTGCCAGTCCCACAAGCATAACGCTATATTTTGTTGCCAGGAAATGATTTTGTCGTTGCTATCAAAACCATAAACGATCCCTGTGTGTAACTGATTTGTAGCGATGGCATCGCCGGTTTGACTATTTAATATCTCAATTTTTCCGCCATTAGAGTGATTAACCACATTAGTTAAATAGCGACCATCTTGATTAAAGAACAGAATGTTCTGCGAATATATTTCTTTTCGCCAAACGGGTTGGTTGGAATTAAATTTATATAACGATAAGAAACCATCTTTATAAATCACATATTGCCTGCCCTTGGGACCTACTTGAACAATCGAAGAAATCAGATTTTCTAACTGTTTAGATGCTTGTTTTATACTTCTCTCTGCCCGATTGAAAAGTACCAGTTTTTTATCGCTTTTTAAAACTATCGCCTCACTTGTGTGATGCAAAACAGTAAACTGTCCATCAAGTATTTTAGACTGCCATACTATCGTCGGTTTTTTTTCATCAAACAGATCCAGTTGATAAATAACGATTTGTTGATTGTCTCCGTTATTGTACAGACTTTCTACCAGTGTCAATTGGCTCCCTTGCGGATTAAGAGATGCAAACAAAAAAGAAGTGTTATCGCTAAATCGGGGAGTGAATCTAACAGAGCTGTTAACTGCATTTTCTTTGACCAGTAAAATTTCCTGATAATTACCTATAAGTGCCAGTTCACCGTTAGCACTCAGATCGGTGAATAAAGAATTGCCTAGTCCCAAAGCAACACTGGCTATCAATTTATTTTTTTTCAAATTTCGATATTCGACCTGACCGTTTTTGTCCAGCCAGATTGAATGATTCATTGTTTGATCAAACTTATAAATATCAGGATAAAAAGGATAAAGCTGCTTATCTTGCAGGACTGATTCATGCTGTTGAATAAGCTCATTATCCAACCTGGTTAATTTTAAATCCGTCGAATTAACCAGCCAACGATCAGCCACAGCATTAATAGCCTGCAAGCCGCTACTGGTTGGCATTGATAACCACTGTTTGAGTTTAAAGTCATAGATCGCTAGCTGATCATAATTACTGACTAAGCCTATTTTTTGACCACTTTTTGAAAGAATAATTTTAGCTTTCAGCGACACCTCTATCGCAAAGGGCAACATGACTTTCGGAGTAACTGGCTTTGTAGAGTCAACCAGCTGACTGGTATCATAAAGGCTCACTCGATTGTCCGATATTATTGCCAGATGATTCCCACCATTGGCAAAAGTAAAAGCACTTAAAGAGATATTTTCGGCAACCGATAATATTTTTTTGTTTTCTATATCAATCAGTTTTAGCTCACCGCTGGTCAGATAGGCGGCATAAAATCGCTGATCTTTAGAATGGATCAGTTCTTTGATCGGCGAGTTTAAATTAATCGATAAGCTTTTATCTAAATCTGCCAATAAAAAAGCACGAATACGACCATCAATAAGTGCTATATTTAACAATCCATTGTCAGGATTAAAACTCGCCGCCTGGATCAGTTCAATCTGGTTATAAATGGAAGAGGAACTATCCTGCTTTTTTCCACTAGTAAAAGTTTTGGTCACTTGTCCCAATTTTAAATCAAATAACTGAATTTTATCACTGTATTTGATCATGGCGAGATGTTCACGCCCCTGAACCAGACTAACGCCTTTGCTGATGATGATCCTTTCTGCTTCCGGGTGCAAAAGCCGATCGACACCCGTTTGAGGATCCCAAAGACGAAATTCATAATCGGTAAAATGGAGTAACTTACCATCTTCCCAATCCGAATCGAGTAAAATTGCAATCTTGTGGGATAATTTTTTGATCAACTGATAGGTTTTAGCATCAAATAAATAAGCACCACCCCCCTGATAGATGGCTAAATAATATTTTTTCTGATCGATCAATGCTATCAAGGCAATATCACCAGGATGCTTATCAACTGATTCAGCGATTGATAAATGGCCAATTTCTTTACGGTTTTCCAAATCAACCAGGGTAATATTGCCGCTATCAACAATCGCCGTGTCAGTCGCTCCTTGTATGGGAAGATAAACGGTATTTTCATATTGGCTCGCTGTGCTAGAAAAATCTAATGAAACTTCCGTTTTATTTTTCAGGCTCCATGCCGTTTGATTAATAAAAACCAATTGGCCATCATCGCTCCAACGAACATTTTTATTATAATCGGTACCATAGTGATCAAATTTTGCCAAAACTTGATGGCTGTCCAAGTCGCGAATAATCACATGGCTATCAACATCCCAGCTAAGCAGTATTGGCAATATTGGATGATGGGAGAGAATCAGTAACGGCGCATGATGATTGTCAAATTGCTCAATCAGTTGTTGACGGCTTACATTCCACTTTTTTATTTTTCTATCGTCACCAGCAGTGAATAAATAACGACCATCTGGACTGGATATCACATGAGTGGCTTTGCCTTGATGAGCCTTAAACGAATATTGCTCCTTGTGTTGATACATCGCCCTTGACAGGGCATTTTCGGCTGACTCTACCCAAGGTCTGTCAGCATCGTCCAGATCCTCAGGCAATGCTTTAAGCGCTAGAGATATCGCCCTTTTACTATCACCTTGTTTTAGAGCTTCTTGTGATTGAATGGCGAGTGATTGGCTTTCCTCAATTAACCGCTGGTTCTCAATTTTTTGTGCGTACTGCCAATAACCAATCCCAACGGCGGCAAATAAAGTCGCCGCGACAAAATAAGTCATTCGGCGATGACGCTGACGTGTTTTTTCACGTTGCTTTAAATCATCATAATTAACCCCAAGCAGGCCAGAAAGTAACTTAATCAGTGCGTTTTTCTTACCGTCTTTTCCCTCGCGTGCATCAGCTGCGATGGGCTCGGTTCTTTCGCTAGTCTGCTTTCCGTCATCACCCACTATAAACTTTAATGCCTCAGGAAAACATTCAATATCTTCCATTCCCGGTTTGTCAGCACCGTTCGGCTCACCATCGACAATAATTGCCAGCACCCGATTTTCTCGGCCCAGAGCTTTAAAGTTGATGATCTCCTGATTCACCCACATCGACTTTGCCGAGCGAGGCGAGCAAATAACAATTAGATAAGCAGAGCTTTGTATGGCGTTTGAGATCACCGCCCCTAAATCAGTGGCGGTAGGAAGCTCTTCCCGGTCTCTAAACACAGGAAATAACTTATCAGGGACTTTGCCGTCTCGATTGGGCTTTCCACGAATTGTTTTCGGGACGGTGTAAGACTCTAGCGCTTTATGTAGCCAATCGCCCCACTTACTGTCCTGATGACTGTAACTGATGAATGCTTTGTATTTATATTTTTGACTATCAGTCATGCTCTTTGATTTTTTCCATTACAAGAAATTGACCTGCTCAACCTTCTAATAAGTTATTAAGTTTAGTTATGACGTTGTTAATATGCTCGATCAAACCAGCATCACTGTCTGACAATTGATGATCACTTTTCAATTGTAGCAAGATATCGAGTGCTTGCCTGGCGCTATCCAGCGCGCCCTGAAAATTCTGCATTTGATTTTTAATTTGGTAAAGTTGAAAATGAACCACCATATTGCTTCGTTTTAACTCTGAATTTCCGGGAAATTTTAATAAGCTATTTTCTATAGTTTTCAACGCACTGGTGCGAGTCTCATAGGCTCGCTCTAACTCTTCGTTTGAAATATATATTTTAGACAGCTCATAATGCAAAATAAGTAATTCGGTAACCAGATCAGAATCATCAGGAACCATATTGATCAATAATTGATTTCGCGTAATCGCCTTTTTATATATCTCAATCGCCTCCTGGACCCAATTGCTTTGTAAAAAAATCGGCGCTATTTTGTTTTGCAACTCGAGTAAAAAGGTTTGCCAGTAAAAATCATTTTCTTGATATTTTATGGTGACGCCATAATTTAATGCTTTCTGATAAGCCTCAAAAGCTTTTTCAATATTTTCAACATTTTGGTAAACATCGCCCAGATTAGATAACCCGGACACATAACTCTTACCCCAGGAGATATTATCTGGATCAACTTGAATCATCCGCTTATCGATTTCAGAAGATGCGGTATAGTGGACCAGAGCTAAATCATAATCTCCCTTTCTGAGATAGGTTGTTGCCAGGTTATTTTTCACTACTGATAAATTATGAAGCCATTTATTATTATTGGGATATTGATTGTTAAGATCTTTTCTAACCTCTAATGCTGATAAGTAATTTTTCTCAGCCGATTGATATTCACTCAGGCTCAAATAAACTGTGGCAATATCTGAATAGGAAGAAGCAATCGCGTCTTGATGGATCAGGTTATCTGTTTCTCTTTGAGCCAGATTTAAACGACTATCCAGCGCCCGCTGAAAAAACATTAAAGCTTCTTCCAGCTCAGCCATATTGGAATAGTTATCCCCTATGGCACTTTGAATATCAGCTAAATCGGATAATAACTCGATATTTTCAGGATCTGACTGCAATAGTATTTCAATAATCTGTTCGGCCGAAATACAATATTCCAACGCTTTATTATTTTTTCCCTGGCGTTGATAAACACGATTAATTAAAACTTTTGCAGCCGCTAAATTGCGTTGATGAAATTGGCCATCAGGATCATCAACTATGAGTTTTTCAAAGGTTGCTTGTGCTTCCAAACCTAACTTTAAAACTTCGGATAATTCAACCATTCCATCATTAATCAAAACATTGGCTTTATGGATCAGAACTGCTGCGGAATCTTCCATTGATTGACTGGAAACATCCCCATAAGTATTCAAAGTACCAAGCACAGTGTCGATCTGTTTATCTAACTTTAATTGCACTGATAACGGCGTATAGGTTTCCAGAGCGACACGTAAATCAAAATTCATAAAGTTTAAATTATTTTTGACTTCTAATAAAACCGCTTCTGCTTTATCCCGCTGTTTAGCCGCTTGCTTCATTTGAATATAGGCAAAAATCCCAGCGGTGATCGCTACAATCGCTAATAAACCAACGGCAACTAACCAGCGCCTTAATTTTTTTGCTTTTTGTCGGGCTAATTCAAGTTGATATTCTTTGTCCCTTTGAGTCAGTTCTCTCAATGGAACACCTAATATTCCCGCAATTATTTTTAACAACATTAAGTGCTGTTGTTGGTGATATTTTTCAACTAATTGATTAATTTCTTTAGTCGAATATTTGCTTGATTCTTTTAGGTGTTTTTTATAGGCGTTTGAGGTTGTCCAACCTTGTTTGGTTCTACCCTTGTCGTTAATTCTAAAATCAGCGGCGATCGGTTCGGCGTGTTTTTCAGTTCGTTGACCTTTATCGTCATATTCAAACTGTAATGGAATGGGGAAACACTCATCTTCTACGGTAAAACCTGACGCCAGTTTACTTCTGTCCCAACTGGTATTCGGCTCCCCGTCGATCATCACAGCAATGATCCGGTCGGAATGACCACAACTTTTAAAATAATCGATTTCATCTGCCACGTAAGTCGATGCAACAGCATTGGGCGAACATAAAATGATTAGCAGACGAGTCGAGTCGAGTGCTTTAACAATCGCATTACCAAGGTCGGCATGGGCGGGTAACTCTTCTTCATCTCTAAAAACAGGAAAAATTCTCGCCCCGATCACATCACCGCGTTCATTGACTCTACCGACTAAATCTGACGGGATCTGGTAAGTTTCTATCGATTGATGTAACCAGCTCGCCCATTGCCTGCCCTGCTCTTTATTGTCAGCATGGCGATAAGAAATAAACGCATGGTACTTATGATGATTTGATGAAGTTTTAATTTGTCCTGACATAATCTTACCAATTTTAATTTTTATAGAATAGGCACAAGATCGGCTGACACTTGTTGATACTCAGCCTTCATCAAATGGTTAAAATTAATTTGAATATTACTCTCTATTATTTTTCCATCATGATACAACATTACCGGTTCAAAAGGCCCTTCACCATTAGCTTTTTCACCGACATGATCGGGGGAAATCGTATAACGACCTGCGGTTTTAGCCACTGGCCATTGGTAATCGTCATAAGCAACAAATGCCAACTCGGAGCAAACAATTTTTTTATCGGTTTCAACATCAAAATTAAAATCGTACTCCTTGCCAACCTGTTCAAAAGCTCTGGTTAAATACCGTTTCATTGCCGCTTGCTTAACCTTTTTATCACGTAAAACCGCCATATCATCAATGTCTAAAAAATGCTCTAAACTATTGATCTGTACGCCGGGTCGAAGCGCTTCGATAATTTTATGCCCCGAGCGAATCTGCTGCTGAAAGGAAGGGCCTTGATAACCTAGTCTTGTTTGGGCTTTTTTGTAGAGAGCGGGCAACTCATTCCAAATACCAAGCTCTTTTAACTGTTTTTCTGAACCGGTCCAAATCGCCACATGCCCCCAGTGGCCTGGGATAAATCGATCAGTCAAACGAAAGGGAGTCTTTTCCAGCAAGATATCCCCTGGCATTAATTCACTTTCAATTTTGTCTTTATGACTGCGGGGAATATTTTTAAGATAGCCTTCTCTTGAAGAAATCAGTCCCATGCTATTACCAAATATTTTACTGACGAAATTCATGCTCTCATTACCAAAATCAAACATGGTGTCTCGCAAAATACGTCTAAACCTGACCGTGCGGAAGGCCAACCGATCAAGTAAGGAAATATCTTTAATCCGTTTATTGGTATAACTTCCATCGATGAGGACATTAAAATAATCGTTATCTTTATCTAAAATCATCGCATGGGTGATGTTTTGTTTTTCCCATTTTCTGACGTTATCATTAAATTCAACCACTCGCAGGGTATCTTTATAATTATCTAATCGACGGAAGTTGCCTGAAATATCTTCGATAATTTTTTGATTATCAATATTGTCGTAATTGATTTTTCGCCGGAAATGGCCATTTTCCTGATACGGCATAATCGCAATGATAAAGTTGTCGTATAAAGTCAAAGTTGCAGCTAACCCCAACTTGAAGACATTGATGTACTGCCTGCCTTTTTTATCCATGGGGTTAACATGCAGTATGTTTTTTCCACCAATGGCAAAGAATGACGGATAATTCACCAATCCCGATGGCTCGGTTAGACCAAACCTCAACTCAACATCTTCAATCAGTTTGCGGTATCGAAAAGCAATATCATTGAGCAGCACATCGCGGTTACGTTTATACTCTGAAACCGTTGATTGAATTTGTGCGATATCTTTGGCATCAAAATATTGAGCCTTACTTTCCAGCATTTCCTGAGTGTAAAAACTCACTGAACGCTTGCGTAAGGTTAATGACTGATTGATCTCACGGTTAAATTTTTGCAAATTGGGTTCATAATCATCATAGAATGTCTGATGGGCTTTTAGTAGCTTATCTTGCCTGATTTGATGACCACTACAGGCGCTCAACAGAATACAGCAGATAACGAGCATAAGTCTTTGTTTGAACTGGGTGGAAAACAGCTGGCCATTTATCATTATTATCGTCCTTACCAATAGGGTAAAAATAACAGGGAAATTATATTCCGCTAGATACCAGGGGCTGTTGAACTATGAAAGATCAACAGCCCCTGGAGCCTGTCTGAGAATAGAGACCGTAGTAGGTTTCCTATTTTCAGACAGGCTCCTAAGGTCTAGTTTTATCAGAAAAAACACAAATTGGAAAGGAATAGTAAGATTTAGCTCATATTCGAGATTCATGCGACAGACAAATAGTCTATTACATGCTCTAAAAGATGACACTCAACTTGCCTTTCAGCCAGCGAATATCTATGATATGAAACAATAATTGGAGCAATATCAATGACTTCTAAACAGCAAAACAAGCAACAGAAAAAAATACTCACGATTGATGGCGGCGGTATCCGAGGCCTGTTAGCGCTGGGCATGTTAGAGCAAATCGAACAACAGTTACGCCAGGCAACAGCTAACCCCGATTTATTACTGTCTGATTACTTTGACTATATTTCAGGCACAAGTACCGGCGCTATTCTTGCGACAGCACTGGCGACCGGCATGAGTACCGCAGAAATTCGTCCCTTTTATCTGGAATGCAGTCAGGAGATATTCAAAAAAGCCTCCATTTCAAAGCGTCTTTATTTTAAATACCAATCAGAAGCCATCACTCGAATATTAAAAGATACGTTTGGCAGATCAGAGACTTTGGGCAGCAATACCATCAAAACCTTGTTAATGATAGTGATGCGAAACGCCTCCACCGGCTCACCCTGGTTGATGAGTAATAATCCCAACGCACTATTTAATGACAAAAATTTACCTGACTGTAATCTTAACCTGCCCCTTTGGCAGCTGGTCCGAGCGAGTACCGCAGCACCTACCTTTTTTGAGCCAGAAAGCATTACTCTTGGCGATACTAAGTTTCTGTTTGTCGATGGCGGCGTCACCCCCTACAACAACCCCTCTTTTCAGACTTTTTTAATGGCCACCCTTGAACCTTATAAATTGCAATGGCCAACGGGGGAAAACAAGATGTTACTGGTGTCGGTCGGGACCGGTAACGTACCAGAAGTTAAAAAGGAGATAACAACAAAAGATATGCATTTGGGCTACACCGCTACCCAAACTCCCCAGGCGCTTATGTCTGCAGCAAGTGTTGAGCAAGATCTTCTTTGCCGGTCATTTGGAAAGTGTTTGTGTGGTGATGAGATCGATATGGAAATTGGCGATTTAATTAATACTAAAGGCCCCACAGCCGAAAAACTATTCACTTATATGCGTTACAACACTAACCTCACTCAAAAAGGCCTGCAAGCAATTGGCGTAACCGATGTCCAGCCGAAAGACCTTTGGCAAATGGATAATATTGCGCATATCCAAACGCTCGATAGAGTCGGTCAATTAGCGGCCAACCATAAAGTCAAAATCGAACATTTTGACGATTTTGTGGCAATTGAGTAGTTCAGCATCCTCCAATGACTGTAGAAATGAGTGAACCAAAATAAAACAGGAGCAATATTATTTATAAACACGAGGCACTCGTCGACTAACACCTGATATTAAATCATAACCGATAGTGTTGGCGTAACTTGCTACTTCATTGGCAGATAAATGTTCCCCCCAAAGCTCAACTGGATCGCCGATTGAAACATTTGACAGGTCTGTCACATCGACACCAATCAAATCCATTGACACCACCCCGGCCAAGCTGGCTCTTTCTCCCTTAACCAATACCGGCGTTCCATTTTTCGCCTGACGCGGATAACCGTCAGCATACCCAACAGAAACTGTCGCTATTTTTGAGGGCCGTGTCGCTTGCCATTTATTAGAGTAACCAACATACTCGCCCGTTTCCACTTCTCGAATAGCCACAACTTCTGATTCAAAACTCATAGCCGCTTTAAGTTGTTGGTCACTACTATGAGGCCCGTCAAATAACGGCAAACCATAAAGCATGATCCCTGGCCGATTCCAGTTCAAGTTAGATTCCGGTAAGTGTGCGATGGCAGGTGAATTAGACAGACTTAATTCAATGTTTGATGGCAATTTGGCCTCAGTAATCATTTCATTGAATTTGTTGAATTGCTTTTTAGACTCGCCATTGGCTAATTCACTGGCACAAGAAAAATGGGATGAAACAACAAAGTCATCTGCAATCCAACGACATTGTTTTATAAGTTGTAAGCTTTTATCAAATTGCTTTTGATCGAGACCGAGTCGGTGCATTCCGGTATCTAATTTTAACCACACTTTAAGCGGTTGTTTTAATTTCGTGGCCAACAATAAATCAATTTGTTGTTTGTTGTGAAGTGTTATCCAACAATCATTTTCACTGGCATAAGTTAGTTCGGTAGCGCAGTTAACCCCTTGCAGAATAAGAATATTTTTTGTAATGCCACCGTTCCTTAATGCCACCGCTTCATCAAATATCGCCACCGCAAAAGCGGGCACTAAAGACTGCAAAGCCTCTGCCACAGCTAGCAAACCATGCCCATAGGCATCCGCTTTAATAACTGCCATATTTTTTGATTGTGGCGCCCATTGATTCGCCAATAAAAAATTGGAACGGATATTGTCTAAACTGATAATCGCTTGTGTGTTTCTTGACATATTTTAATTTCTGAAAAAATAACGCTTCGGCCTAATCGATAACAACCCTAAATCAATAATACTTGAATTCAGGGTAACCCTATAATATCACTAACCCAACAACCAGATATAAAATAACTGATGCGCCGCCAGCAACTAACGCATAAGGCAATTGTGTTTTGACATGTTCAAGTAAATCACAACCAGAAGCTATTGCTGAAACGGCGGTTGTATCCGATATCGGCGAACAGTGATCACCAAACACACCGCCGCCCAGGATCGCTCCAATAATAAGTGATGGCGGCAGCCCCATGGTTTGAATGATCGGAACCCCAATAGGAATTAAAATTGCAAATGTTCCCCAGGAAGTTCCGGTTGAAAAAGACATCACTCCGCCAACAATAAAAATCATCGGTGCGACCAGATAAATCGGCAAAAAATTACCCACGATTTGAGAGATATAAATACCAGTTCCCAGTTCTTTAAGGCTGGCTCCCAAAGCAAGCGATAACAGCACAATAGCAACTAATGGCAAAAGTTCCGACATACCGGTAAAACCAATCTTGACCAATTGCTGGTGTTTAAATCGACCACTTGCCAACATCATAAAATAGGCCACCAGGCACGCCAGGCTGGTTGCGTAAAAAACAGATTTCGATCCACTACCCGCAGATAGAACGCCATCGCCTGTCCAGAACATAAATCCAACCATTCCGCCCACCATGACTAAAATAGGGATCAGCATAAAACTGGCGTGTCCGACCTCACCCTCATCGAGCGTAGAACCTGTCTGGCTAGTCTGGGACTCATTTTGCTTGTCCCCATCCTCTTCAGCATCGCGAATATGTACCGAACTATTGGCGAGTGGTCCGTAATAATTACCCGAAAAGGCAGAGTAAAAGACAATTGCCAAAGTAATCAAGGCATAAAAATTAAAAGGGACTGAACCCCATAAAATTTCTGCAGAGCTAGCCTCAAGCTCATAACTACTAAGCAACGCTAATACATAAGCGCCCCATGCATTGAGCAAAATCAAAATACAAATCGGTGCGGAAGTACTATCAATGATGTAAGCCAACTTAGCGCGACTTAAACCAAATTTATCAAACAATCCTCTGGATAGAATGCCTGCGGTCAAAACACTCAAATTAGATTCAACAAAAACCACCACGCCGGTGATGCTCGCCATTAATGAAACCTGCCTGGGCGATTTTGCCAACCCTTTAGAGATCAAGGCTTTGACCAGCCCGGTCACACCGCCGGACTTTCGCATGTAAGCAAGCAAAGCGCCCACCATCATGCTAAAAATCAAAATACGAGTATTACCGGCATCTGCAAATACGGCAGTGACCCGTTCCAGAGTATTTATGCCACCTGTCACTGGCCCCATAAAAGACTGCGCAGTTAACAGCAACCATTCGGATACAAAAATAGACATTATGAGCGCGAGAATAACTTCTTTTTTCCAAAGCACAATTACAACCGCAACCAGAGGCGGTAATATTTTAAGCCATTCCATTTTTGATTCCTGTTATTTTATTTTTTTAATCGATTGATGACAGATCTGTATCGTTATTTATTTGCAATGCCCTTCTCAAAAATCCATCGGCACGTTTAAGCAATTCCTTTGCGGTGCCACAGTCGATCTCCGCCAGTAACATTAATACCGCAAGCTTAACCTGCCTATCTGCTAATTCAAGGGTTTTCTCTGCTAATGTCTGATTAACGCCGGTAATTTGCATCACCATTCTGGTCGCTCTTGCATACAGCTTTTGATTAGTCGCCTTTACGTCAATCATTAGATTTTTATAACTTTTACCACAACGGATCATCGCCGCTGTTGATAAGATATTAAGTACCATCTTTTGGCCAGTTCCCGACTTCATTCGAGTCGACCCGGTAAGCGCTTCAGGTCCTACCATGACGATTAAAGAAATATCAGCATACTTTGATATTTCAGACTTTGGATTGCAACTAAGTGAAATACTGGCGGCCCCCAGCGTACTTGCGTACTCTAATCCGCTAAGAACATAGGGTGTTCTACCACTAGCCGCGATCCCGACTAACACATCTTTTTCAGAAAAATTAATCGCCTTAAGCGCTTTAACCGCTGATAATTTATCGTCTTCACTGCCTTCAACCGCTTTAAACATCGCCGATTCACCACCAGCGATCAATCCAATAACCTTATCTGCGGTAACACCAAAAGTCGGTACACATTCAACCGCGTCTAAAACACCCAACCGACCGCTGGTTCCAGCGCCAAGATAAATAAGCCGACCGTCCTGTTTAAAACAGTTAACAATAAGATCAACCGCTTCAGCTATCTCGGGTAATATTTGACTCACGGCTTTAGCGACTAAATCATCTTGATGATTTAATTTTTTAACCACATCCAGGGTATCTAAAAGATCAATATCCAAAGTGTCTGGGTTTTGCTCTTCTGATACCAATTTATTGAGTTCAAAAATAAGCTCTGAATTTTCCATTATTACTCTCTTATTTGTCCTAAGGGTTCAAACTAAACCGCAATGCGACTCACTTTTGCGCCCAGCGCAAGTAACTTTTATTCAATGCCATCATAACCCCGAACGATATGATAAATCCTGTCCACAATCGTATTACCTTCTGCCACCCAATCGTCACCGGTAGAGTCTGTTGATCTTTCATCATTCAACAGCCCCCAGCGACCCAATCAATTAATTGAACTTTATCATTAAACGATCTAGCAAAGAACAGGACTCGCTCGAATTTACACAATTTGCCATATTTAGCCCTGTTTTTGAACAGATTTAGCCTGTTGCTTGCCCTTATTACTGCTGAATTAGCTAAAATTCGAGAAATATCCAATTGTTGTCTACACTGAATATTAAAAAGCGGGATATTTTAGAGAGTAATAATGACATCAACCAAAAGACAAGGTTTTAAAGCAATGGGCGGCACAGCCATGCTTGAAAAAATCAGTAAAATATTTTACGACAAAATTTATGAAGATCCCTGGCTAAAACTTTATTTTCAGGATGTTCCTCAAGAGCATATCGAAAGACAACAAGTCGCCTTTATGCAAGCCGCTTTAGGCGGTGAAAACCTCTACTGCGGGCAAACACCGCCTGCCGCACACAAACATATGTACATCACCCACGCGTTATTTGAAGCTCGACAGGTGTTATTGGACGAATCATTCAAGGAAGCCAATGCCAGTGAATTATTGATTGAAAAATGGCAAAGAATCGATGATGCTTTTTTTAATCGAATTGTTAAACATGCGCCGGAGCAGTGTGAGAAACGCTATAAGACAGATAAAATTCTGGATTTTCCTAAGCCAAATAATTATTAGTGAGTTGTACCAGGGGCTGTTGAACGATGAAAGATCAATAGCCTAGTCTCCAGTCTCCTGTGCTCAAGATGTGTTTAATATTTAGCATGTTTTTATGAAGGTCAAAACCTCAGTTTTAGGCATCGGTTTTGCGAATAAATATCCTTGTCCATACCTACAATTGAGGTTTTGAGCAAGTTCCAATTGAGACTCCGTTTCTATTCCTTCGACAACGATATCCATTCCCAGGCTAGAAACCAGAAAACCAATGGATTCTATCATACCCACTAATTTCTCATTTTCATCGGTTAATTGAATAAAAGATTGATCCAATTTAATGATATCAAAAGGAAATTGATGTAAATAACTAAGAGAAGAATAACCCGTACCAAAATCATCAAGTAAGACTTTCATACCGATCGATTTGAGTTCTTGCACAAAAAGAATAGCGGCGTTGAAATCTTCCACTAAAATACTTTCAGTTATTTCAGCATTCAAATTATTTGGATCGATACCATATTTAGCTATTTCCTTACGAATAAAGTTGTCTAGTGTTCTGGTAAGAATTTGCATCGCCGATATATTAATGTTGATATAAAGCTCTTTGAGTTCAATAATTTTTGAGAATTCACTTAACGTCTCACAGGCCATTGAAACAACAGATTCACCTAACTCTTGTATTAAACCAGTCTCTTCAGCAATAGGAATAAATTCAGCAGGACCAATAAAACCAAGTTCAGGATGTTGCCAACGAATAAGGGCCTCCAGGCCAACAACCCGATGACTAAATAAATCAATAACTGGCTGGTAGTAAAGGGTAAGCTGCTCGGTGCCAATCGCAACTCTCAGATCTTGTTCGATTTTGAGTCTTTGGGTGATTATTTTTCTTACATTGGCGTCAAATAAACAATAGCGATCTTTGCCTCCATGTTTAGCCTGATACATAGCTGAATCGGCGTCTCCAATCACTCGATCACTACTATCTTCGCCGATTGTTGCCAACCTGACACCAATGCTTGCACTGGTAATTAAAGAGTGTTGCCCCACAACAACAGGTTTGCGCAATTTGTTTAACACCCGCTCTGCGAGAGTAACTACGATTTTAACCGAGTAAATATCATACATTAAAATACAAAACTCATCGCCACCTAAACGGACAATTTTGTCATCCTCTCGCATACAATTTTTTAGAATTTTAGCGACTTCGATTAAAAACAAATCGCCAATATGATGACCCAAGCTATCATTGATAATTTTGAAACGGTCGAGATCAAGAAAAAGTAATGCGACGTCACATGATTGCCCAGTTACTTTACCTTTTAACACAATATTAAGTTCTTCACTTAAGTAACGTCTGTTAGGCAACAGAGTGAGAGAATCATGTAGTGACTCATGTTCTAATCGTTTTTCAATTTTTCGTCGATTAGCGATGGTCTTTTCTAGCACTGATGTTCTTTCTTTGACTCGCCGTTCCAGATGCTCATGCGCCTTCATGAGTGCATCCGAATCTTTTTTACGTAAAATAGCGGTCGAAACCTGGTGGGCGACTGTTTCTAACAGTGACAAGTGTTGTTGTTCGTAAACCTGTTCTAAATCATAGCTTTGTATCACAATGACTCCAAAAACATCCTTTTTGTCCTTTAGTGGAACACCAAGCCAGGAAACGGCTTCAGCTCCCACTTGATTTTGAGCAGGACCTTCAGAAGAATTATAAAGCAGAGATTTGCCACTAATTAGAGTTTGAGTTGTTAATCCTTGTTCAAATTGTGGTCCATCCAAAGCGAGTTCGATATTACCAGGTCGCTCATCGTATTGATCGACAAAATATGGAAATTCCAGCTGGCTTTTGTCCTCAGACAAGAGTGCAATAAAGGCATTGTTAGCATACATCAGCTCAGAAATAGTTTGATGAACCCCAACAAAAAGGTCGTTCAAATTCCTGGCGGTACTTACCAGATCAGTAATCTTAAAAAGGGCTTTCTGGATTTTCTCACTTTTTCTTCTCTCTTTAGCTTCGTTTGCCAAAGTAATATTGATTTTTTTAAGTTCTTCGGTACGTCCAGCAACTCTAACCTCCAGTTCCCGATTATGATTTTGTAACTTTTTATGAGCCTCTTTAAGTGATTCAGCATCTTGCTTTCTTTTTAGACTGGTAGCAATATGTTGTGAAACATAAACGAGTAACTCTTCATCCCGCTTGTCGTACCGAAAGCCTTCATCGTAACTTTGTACGATCAGAGCGCCTAATAGCTGCCCTTCTATTATCAAAGGTACTCCAATCCAGTCTTCCGGCACTCGACCAGTTACGGTCATATTTTCAAATCCAACCCTGTTTAAGTGTAACAGGTTGCGCTCTTCAATGACTTTCATGGTTGCAGTCCCTGCCAATTTTTCCTTTGGAATTTTTTTTGTCGGGTTATATAACGGCTCTCTCCCTTTCTGTTGTTCATCTTCGTCATCCTTATAATAAGGAAAGCTCACAAAATCACCTTCAGGGTGAAGCAGCATAATAAAAAAACTTTTTGCTAAAGTCAGCTCGCTAACGATCTTGTGTAATTCAAAATAAAAGGCTGGAAGGCTGTTGCTTGAATTAGCAAGATCAACAATTCGGAAAAGTGCATTTTGTTGTTTTTTGGTAGCAGAAAGGGACCTGACAACTTGTTCCAGTCGTTTGGCTCTTGCTTTATGCTTTGTTAGTTCTGCCTGAAGTTCCGTTTCAGCATTTAATTTATTAGCCAATTACGTCGTAGGATTCTTTTGTGGTCTTTGCATGAGTATAGTCATGTTTTAGATGGATTGCCCGAAAACCAAGGCAATAGATGAATTCCTCCCTCCAGCTGCCACGATCCTGTACGCGGGACCGCATTGGGCGTTTCACTTAACCTATACAGCTATCGCTTTTTGATTATACTCAAAGCTTTTTGGCTCATAATAGTCTCTCTCAATAAAGGAGAAAAAAACATTCTGACATTTCGCTCAATATTACTGAGCCAACTATTGGACGATGCGTAGTAGTTGGTGAAAAGGTTGCCAAAAGAAGATTAAAGTTTGCTTTTTCTCTAAAAAACATAAATCAACGGTTCTTGTTCACAATGGGACAGAATACGCTTATCCAAAAGCTTGCCTTTTTGACTGCTATTAGCACCATTAAAGCTTAGCTTATTGAAACTCCAGCTGCTTTCTTAAGAAGATAACGCACTCCTTCTGCTATAATAACGCCCCCTTGACTATGACCTAACCAAATACATGCCACAGAGTAGCTGTTTAATTTTCAAGGCTTTTTAAAACAAAACTCATCATCTCACCCATTTTATTTGGTTCAAGCCAACGCGTTATTACTAATAAATTATGCGTTTTATCAACCACAATATAGTTTCCACCAAACCCTGCCGCATAATAAATAGATTCATCATTAACCTGCTTCCACTTGCGCTTCCCCTGGTTTAACCACCACATATAACCATAACTTGAGTTACCCTCAGAAGGTTTTTGAACTTGCTCAACCCAGGTGTTTGAGATTAATTGTTTATCGTTCCATTTACCTTCATTTAAAAATAACAGACCAAAACGAGCCTGATCTAATGTCGATACAAATACGCCACCACCGGAGTGCCCTCCTCCAGTTACTGATTTCATTTTCAATCCGTCAATCGTTGTCCAGGCATCCTTATATCCAAACCAGCGCCAGGTTGTTGATGCACCTATAGGATCCATTATTTTCTGCTTAAGAATTTGTGGTAGAGGTTTTCTCCAAACATTGAGTAAAGAATATGCCAGTACATTCACCCGAACATCGTTATATTCCATTTTAGTGCCTGGCTCATTAAATTGACGTTGTTTCCATTCATCCAACCCACCGTTTTTTGGCGGGCGATCAGCCCAATCTTTAATTCCAAAAAGCTCTCCAGACCAGTCAGATGATTGATTTAGCAAAGTATGCCAACTCACCTTATTATTATGTTTACCTTGAAAAGTACCATCCCAAACATAATCAACGAGTTTATCTTGGGTATTTTTAATCAATTTTTCATCGATAGCCAATCCCGCTAATGTGGATAAATAACTTTTTGTTACGCTGAAAGTCATATCGACACGCTCAACATCACCCCATTGTGCAGCGATATAACCATCTTTTATAATTAAACCCGCAGGGCCTCCACGTTTTTTGGTAGGCCCCAGGATCTGATGAAATGGCTCCGCCTTAAATCCTTTTAAAATAGCAATTCTTAAATCGCGCGAACCCGAATATTCATTATCCTGAGCAAACTGTACGGCTTTTTGTAACTTTGTCTTGTTAAAACCGAGTTTTTTTGTTGATTTAGATTCCCAATGCCCTTTTTCAGGAAAATAATCATTTGCAGCAGCCTGGTTTATTAGTAAAAATAAAGACATGCTAAAAATTAGTTTTGTTAAACGCATAGATAAGTGCCTATCTGTTTATTATTTAGAACAACTGTAACATATCCTTAATATTAATAAAAAAACCATCATTGCTAGAAAGGTGGATATTTGTTAGGGTCAAATGATTCATTTCATCAATATTTGAGAATCGATATGAAAATAATCTTAATTATTGCAATGGTATTTTTGACAAATCATGTGCAAGCAGAAGTTAAACTTAACCAACTCAAGCTCCCAGCTGGATTCAAAGTAGATTATTTTGCTAAGAATGTTAAAAATGCTCGACAATTGGCACTATCAGACTCAGGCATTGTTTATGTGGGTTCAAGAAAAGCGGGCAATATTTATGCACTGCTCGATGAAAATGGAGACGGCAAATCTGATAAACGTTGGCTCGTTGCTAAAGGATTAGAAATGCCGTCTGGCATTGCCTGGAAAGATGGCGATCTCTATGTAGCAGAAGTGAGTCGTATTTTAAAGTTCTCCAACATTGATAAAAATCTGGATAAGCCAATATCCGAGGTGTTTTTATCTGGACTTCCCAAAGAGAGCCACCACGGATGGAAATTTTTGCGATTTTCCCCGACAGGTGAGCTTATTTTCCCTATCGGCGCTCCTTGTAACGTGTGTGAAATAAAAACGGATATGCATGCAAGAATATTTTCACTCAACATGAAAACAAAAGCGCTTACTGTCATGGCAGAAGGCGTTCGTAATTCAGTCGGATTTGATTTTCATCCAGACACTGGAGAACTTTGGTTTACTGATAATGGCCGAGACATGATGGGAGATGATATTCCATCAGATGAATTAAATCGAGTGACCAAAATTGGTTCACATTATGGCTTTCCTTTTTATCATGCTGGTAACATCAAAGATCCTACATTTGCTAAAAATAAAAAAGAACAAGATTATGTAGCTCCTGTTTTAAAGACTGGCGCACATGTTGCCAATCTTGGACTACATTTTTATCAGGGAACAATGTTTCCAGCATCCTACAAAAAACAACTTTTTATTGCTGAACATGGTTCATGGAATCGTAGTAAAAAATCGGGATATAAAATCGGCTTGGTGACGTTAAAAGGCTCTGAAATAATTAAATACGAACCCTTTATGACCGGGTTTATGCAAAATGAAATAACCTATGGCAGACCTGTTGCTATCGTGGAATTAAAGGATGGCAGCCTGTTAGTCTCTGATGATTATGCCAATGCCATTTACCGTATTTCTTATAACAAATAAAATTTATGATCATTAGACTTATAATTCTTTAATATTAATCAGGTTTTTATCGTAAATTAACAACGATAGTTTTTGTATCAACACTTGCTTTAACTGCAAGTTGATCTGCCCCCTTGATTTTTAATATTGAATATTTATTCGTGGGGTTCCGTCAGGACCTGCCCCCAACAATTGCATACATGTTTAGCCTGCCTGTTGTTAGTCGCTCGCCTTGGTTTAGATTTAGGTGATGATGATGGCCTAATGATTGGTGGTGGTATTGGTTACAAAGTCAATAAGGAATTTGATCTTCGCTTAGAGTATGTCGTTCGCGATACTATCGATTCACTTCAATTCAATGTCGTTTATCGTCCATAGGTTTTAAATTAAAATAGTCATGACGACACTTTCCTCATGACTATTTTTCAACCAAGAGAACCAAGAGGGTCGAACTAAGAGGATCAGATCACTTACTCAGCCGACCGAAAACCTCCCCGATTATTCAAGATGATATCCATCCCACTTTCTTTCTCGAGCATTAACTTAAATACATCATCCCTTAACACCCAATTTCGATTAATCACACATCGTATTTCATTAACTTTTGAATCAGTTAAAAAATCTAATGGGTGACCCCCATGGTTTCTCTTTAGTATTTGCTTCAAAAAACATAAATTAACCTGTATTTCATAAAGGATCACTGTTAACATAAGCTACTTGCATAAGTAGTGTTTATTTTATGACCACAATAACTACAACAGGTAACTATTCTCCCTAATGATTCTCTACATCGCCGAAAAACCTAGCCTTGGTCGTGCGCTTGCTGAGGCACTACCGAAACCTCACAAAAAGCAAGATGGTTGTATTCACTTAGCTAATGGTGATGTAGTGAGTTGGTGTATTGGTCACTTGCTTGAACAAGCCGAACCAGATGCTTACGATGACGCTTATAAGAAGTGGCGGCTTGAACACTTACCGATTACCCCGGATGTTTGGAAACTAATTCCTAAAACTCAAACCCGCAAGCAATTAACTGTTTTACGTAAATTAGTTAAAGAGTCGACACAAATCGTTCATGTTGGCGATCCTGATCGAGAAGGGCAATTGCTCGTGGATGAAGTAATAAACTATTTCAAAGTATCTGCCCGAAAAAAAAAGACGGTGCAGCGCTGTTTGATAAATGATTTAAACTTACCTGCAGTTACACGCGCGCTTAATACTTTGCGAAGTAATAAAGAGTTTATTCCTTTGTCGACATCAGCCTTAGCGCGTTCACGGGCGGATTGGCTTTATGGTATGAATATGACAAGACTTTGTACTATTCAAGGTTCCAAAGCGGGTTACAACGGTGTTTTATCGGTGGGACGCGTACAAACGCCGTTGTTAGGATTGGTGGTAACACGAGATTTAGAAATAGAAAACTTTATTAGTAAGGATTATTATCAGGTTTGGGCACATCTAACGACTTCTCAAAATGAAACTTTTAAAGCCAAGTGGCTACCGAGTGAGACATGCCTTCCCTATCAAGATGACGAAGGACGAGTGTTGTCTCGCTCCTTAGCTGAAAATGTTGCACGTCGTATAAAAGGTCAACCTGCAACTGTTTTAAGTTGCCTTCAAAAACGAAAGCAGCAGCCAGCGCCTTTACCCTATAATCTATCATCGCTGCAAATAGATGCGGCGAAACGATTTACAATGAGCGCTAAACAAGTGTTGGATACTTGTCAGAGCCTTTATGAAAAACATAAGCTAATTACTTATCCTCGATCAGATTGTCGATTTTTACCGACTGAACATCTAAAACAAGCAAATGCCGTAACCTCGGCTATCTCGTTTGTTTGCAATAAGTTATCCACGTCGGTTTCCGAAGCGGATCTGTCACTTGTCAGCAAAACCTGGAATGACAAAAAAATTGAAGCGCACCATGCGATTATTCCAACCGCTAGAAAACTCGATGCCACTCGACTTAACCCTTTTGAAGCGAATATTTACGAATTGATTGCCCGTCAATACTTAATCCAATTCTATCCCGCCTACCAATTTGAAGAAAAACAAATTACTCTCGAAATAGCGGGCGGTCATTTCATCGCCAAAGCCAAACAACCATTAGAACCAGGATGGAAAAAACTCTTTGAGAAAAAGTCAGATAGCAAAAAAAACAACCTTAATTCAGATGGAAATTTAGAATTACAGGACTCTGAATTACAAAAGTCACTGCCTTCACTCAGTAAAGGCGATGTATTAACGTGCGAAGACGCTAGCCTCTTAGATAAACAAACAACACCCCCAAAATACTTTACTGATGCGACACTACTCGCAGCAATGACAGGTATTGGTCGCTATGTGAAAAAACCAGAAATCAGGAAAATATTAAGAGAAACCGATGGTCTGGGAACCGAAGCCACACGGGCTGGTATTATCGAATTACTTTTTAATCGTCAATACTTAAAACGTCAGGGTAAACAAATCGTATCAACTCTAATCGGGCGAAAATTGATTAGTAGCTTGCCAGAGACAGCAACACTTCCTGATATGACCGCGCAATGGGAATCACAATTATCGGCAATCAGTCAGAGCCAGATGAGTTATCAAGATTTTATGAGTGGATTGTTAGGGCGATTAAATGAATTGATACCACTGGTGGATTCTGGTGAGTTTTCAGCTCTAAAAGGCGAAGGTGAAAGAAAGACATTCAAAAAGAAAAAGTACAACAAGAAGAAAACTAAAAAATAATTTTCAGCATGAGCAATAATTTAGTAGCCATGGAAAAACTTAACCTTATTAAGAATTTTATGCATGTACCAATTGCCTACCAATGTCCGCTAATAATTCGTAAGAATACAATCTGGCGCTTTGATCAAAAATGCCAGCGCTCACTATTAATTCATCGGCTTGAGTTCTATTAATAAAGTGTTGAAGTTTCTCTTTCACGGTTGTCGGACTCCCTATAAAAGCACAACTTAGCATGCTTTCAACCTGTGCTTTTTCCATTGGATTCCAGCAGTTTTCAATATCATCAATGGGGGGTAATAATTTGCCGCGTTGATTTCTAATCATAGCTAAAAAACGCTGCTGCATACTCGTGAATAAATGTTCAGCCCCCTCGTCGGTATCTGCCACAATCACGGAGATACATGGCATAGCATAAGGTTTTTTCAATTGACTGGATGGCTTAAATAGATGGCGGTATTGTTCAAAAGCTTGACCAAGGGATGCCGGAGCAAAATGTGAAGCAAAGGCATAAGGTAAGCCCAGTTGAGCCGCCAATTGCGCACCAAATAAACTGGAACCTAACATCCAAAGGGGTACATTTAAGTTGCCACCCGGCACAGCTTGAACGGCCTGACCTTCTTTTACGGGAGCAAAATAGTATTGTAGTTCTTGAACATCTTGTGGAAATTGCTCGGAAGATCTTGGATCTCTACGAAGAGCTCGCCATGTCAATTGATCGGTTCCGGGCGCTCTGCCTAAACCAAGGTCTATTCTATTAGGATATAGTGACTCTAAAGTACCAAACTGCTCAGCAATGATTAAAGGCGAATGGTTAGGAAGCATGACGCCGCCCGCTCCAATTCTGATGTTTTTAGTCCCGGCCGCTAAATAACCAATAACAACAGAAGTTGCTGCACTGGCTATACCAACCATATTATGATGTTCTGCTACCCAATACCGCAAGTAGCCTAGTGCATCAGCGTGTTGCGCTAATTCCAGAGATTCAGTTAATGCCTCTGTTGGTGTTTTATCAATTTTTACGGGGACCAGGTCAAGAACAGATAATGGGAACATAGGATATAAGCATTAAATTAATAGATAGCTTGAGGTTAATGGCTCTTGTGTTTTGGTGCAAGCTATAATCAAGGAGGTAAGATAATGAACGGCTCCCTTTGGTCCATTATTTAATTTGCTGATTCACTACCTTATTTTCCAAGGCAATGGTCTAAATACACAACTCTAATCGTTCGAATATTAAATTTTCTCTATCTGTGTCACTATTTGAGGAGCTCTGCACTGCATATTCAAAGTTATCATCTGAAACTAACTTCGCCAGCTCTTCACTAATAAATATTTGTACTTCTTTATTAGCCGCCTTAATTTCATCGACAAGTTCAACGCGTCCATCAAATAGGTTAAGCAAGTCTTCTATATCGTGACTAGACAGGACATCATTATTTCCATAATTTTTATATGCCTCAATTTTTGTAGTGATGAAATATTCGGGTCTTATCAATCTAATTGTTAGCTCATCGGTAATTTGATATAGATTTGCCGTTTCCAGTACTCTGGGATACCAGCGATTACTAAAGCTCAAAATCTCTGGGTCATCAGGCATAAAGTCTACCTTCAATTCGTCTAACAACATTCTGCAGATCACATTGTTAGAAGACTCCATATCCTCACTAAATCCCTTGTCTCTCAATTTCTGTTGCAGTTGATACCATTCACCTTTGCCAATCACATGAACTATCAGGTCGACATCTTCGGTATAGCGGATCTGCTCCTTGGTAAAGTCATCCGTCACTAACAAACCGGTTGTGCAACCGCCAACAAAGACTACCTGTTCTAACAAGTCATCGCCAAGAGCACGAGCGACAGTTTCAACCATCTGACGTTGCAAATTAATGTTATTCATCATTTAACTGACTCATCAATTCTGCCGCTCATTGTAATTCCTTAATTAACAGGTTGAGTTTATCTAATGCCAAATTTCGCTCTCTTGGCTGTCCAATACGAATAGCGTCGGTAAGGGCTAACATGGCATATAACACGGCGTCATTATTTACCGCTAACCTGATATTTTTGTGGAGTGGTTCTATGGCTACGCCTTTGGTATTACCTTTTGCGTCTGGCCAAATCGGTGGTAAGTCGCCAGAAGTCATTAGTTGCCCTTGAAGCACTGGCGCAGCAATGGAAGTTGTAATGCCTCTGGTTATCTCTGCTGGCTTAGCAGGGAAGACATAGCGCATACCATAAGCAATAAACTCTATCAATGCTTTTACATTCGCTTTCATGCCTCTGCATTTAACTCATAACGATTGTAAGGGTGAATGAATAATCGCCAAGTTTAACAAACGGTTAGGAATTTCTTTTTCAAAAAACCGTCGATTAAAGCGATAACAGAATTCATCCAGGTATTCTTGCAAGTATTTTCCAGAAACACCATGAAAAGTACCCAACAAAAATGTTTTTAAGTTGCCTATGGCAATATGCACCCAAGGTAACCAACCATCCACTTTATTTGCAGGCGTAACTCTTGCTTCATGCTGTTGAATTTCACTAATAATATTAAGAGCGGATAATGCATCGCTATGGACAATTTGATCTTTCGATATGTTTTTTTCAATAAAGCTTTTGACTGTTTTATGATTGATGCTTTCAACTGCTTTCATCGCAATAAACCCCGCACTTTTATCATTGCTTTCGCAAGCGATGATGATGGGTGTTTTACCTTCTGCGCCACGACCTCTTTTACCGCTACGTTTACCGCCCACAAGCGCATCATCAACCTCAACAATACCATGTAAAGTGTATAGACTATCCTTGTTTCCCATGGCTTTACGGAGCTTTTTTAACACGAGTCGAGCGGTACGCCAATGTACATCGATCAATTTACTCAGCCGGACGGCAGAGATACTTCCTTTATCTGAGCCAACAAAATACACCGCCCAAAACCACTTTTGTAAAGATAAATGACTTCGGTGGAAAAGGGTTCCAGCAGTGACCGAAGTTTCGTGTTGGCAACCACTGCACTGATAGAGTTGACGAGTCGTAATATAGTGGGAATGATCATGACCACAACGAGGACAAATAAACCCATTTTGCCATTTCAATTCTTTTAAATAACGGCGACAGGACTCTTCATCGTTAAAGCGATCTTTCCAATCAAAAAAGCTTATTTCTGCTACTTTCATACATTTAACCCTTTTTATGGCTACTTACATAAGTAGTATAGCGTAATTCTGAGTTAAATGCAGAGGCATGAAAACTAATGTCTATTTAGCCTAGGTAGAACAAGCATTTTAAATGTCATCTATAAGCCTTCAATTGTTGGCTTACCCTACTGAAATCTCAGATAACCGCCAATAGCTTTGGAATTACGCCTTAGGCAAAGTCACCCCAGTCTGCCCTTGATACTTGCCACCACGATCAGCATAAGAGGTCTCACACACTTCATCTGACTCAAAAAACAACATTTGAGCAACGCCTTCATTAGCGTAAATTTTTGCCGGTAATGGTGTGGTATTTGAAAATTCCAACGTCACATGGCCTTCCCATTCTGGCTCTAAAGGAGTGACATTCACGATAATCCCACAACGAGCATAAGTGGATTTACCTAAACAAACAGTCAGGATATTTCTCGGAATGCGAAAAAATTCAACCGTGCGAGCCAGGGCAAAAGAATTGGGCGGAATAATACATATATCTGAAGTAATATTGACAAAGCTCTTATCATCAAAATTTTTAGGGTCAACAGTCGTTGAATGAACATTGGTGAAAATTTTGAATTCGTTGGAACATCTCACGTCATATCCATAGCTGGATGTGCCATAAGAAATAATCCGATTTCCATCTTTCTCTCTTACCTGACCAGCTTCAAAAGGCTCAATCATGCCTTCTTTGGCCATACGTCTCATCCACTTGTCTGACTTAATGCTCATTGTTGCTCGCTAGATTTATGTAGGTTACTGAAGGAAATTTTACCACGAAAGGTGTAAAAAGCACGAACAGATCATCTTTTTTCATGCCTTTCATGTTTTTCATGTTTTTCATGTTTTTCATGTTTTTCATGTTTTTCATGTTTTTCATGTTTTTCATGTTTTTTAGAGGTTGTGGCTTTATTGTTGCCAAAAGGCTCTAAGCAGGTTTCCAGGTTGAAATATCAATCCCTTGAGCCCCTTTTGAAAAGTCCTTGCCCAATACCGATAGATTAGCGGTCAGATTTCTGGCAATTTCTCGATAGATATGACTAATCTCACTGTCAGGATCATCTGCAACCGTTGGCGTACCCGCATCCAATAGTTCACGAATTGACATACTCAATGGCAACTGGCCCAATAAAGGAATGTCATAATCCTCGGAAAGATACTGACCACCGCCTTCACCGAATATCGCTTCCTGATGACCACATTGATTGCAAATATGGGTCGCCATATTCTCGACTACCCCCATCACTGGAATAGAGACCTTTTCAAACATGGTAATCGCTTTCTTTGCATCCGCTAATGCCAGATCTTGTGGCGTGGTAACAATTACCGCTGCGGTGACCGGAATTTTTTGCGCCATGGTGAGTTGGATATCGCCCGTTCCTGGGGGTAAATCGATTATCAGATAATCCAACTCCCCCCATTGCGTATCTCTGACTATTTGTTGCAAAGCCGAAGAAGCCATTGGGCCTCGCCAGACCATGGCTTGTTTTTCGTCGACCAAAAAACCTATCGACATCGCTTCAATTCCATGAGCATTCAATGGCAAAATGGTCTTTTTGTCGTTAGAGGTTGGTCTGGCTTCAGGAATACCTAACATAATGGGGATACTTGGCCCATAAATGTCGGCATCTAAAATACCGACTTTAGCGCCTTCTTTTTGTAGTGCCAAAGCTAAATTAACACTGGTGGTGGACTTGCCCACCCCGCCTTTACCACTGGCAACCGCAATAATATTTTTCACCTGACTTAAAGGCGCGACTCCAGCCTTAGTCTCGTAAGCCACCAAATGCTGTTTAATAACGATATTAAAGTTTGCTCCCGGCCATTTTTCCGATAGACAGGCATTTAACTCTTCTTTTAATGAGCCGATGAGCCCTTCACAGGGAAAAGGCAATCGAATATCGACTTCAACCGAGCCACCTTTTATATCCGTTTGGGTAATAAAGTCGACTAATTTCAAATTGGCGGGAAAACTGGCAAAAGACCTTGAACCGATAAGCTCCAGCAGTGTTTGTTGTTCCAACATTAGGTTAAATCCAGGCAAAGTATAAGACGGCGAGATTATACCCTAATAATTAATCCGAATACCCACCCAGTTTGTGGTTAATTAATGATGAAAAAAAGCGAAAAAATCGGTATAGTTGCGGCTACTATAATCCCAAACGAATAGACGACTAAAGAGCCCAAATGCCTGAGCAGACGACACAAGATTTATTAGCATCAAACGGAAATCGCCGGATCCTTATCACCAGCGCACTGCCTTATGCCAATGGGCCTATTCACATTGGTCATATGCTGGAATATGTGCAAACCGATATCTGGTCGCGGTTTCAAAAACTGGTGGGTAACGAATGCTATTATGTGTGTGCCGATGATACCCATGGCACCCCCATCATGCTGAGCGCGCAAAAGCAAAACATCACGTCCGAAGAACTTATTGCAAAAAGTCATATCGATCACCAAAAGGATTTTGGTGCCTTTGGGATTGCTTTTGATAATTTCCACTCGACTCACAGTGAAGAAAACAAATTTTATACCGAAACAATCTACAATCGATTACTGGAAAATGGTCATATCGCTCGTCGTACCATTAACCAGTTATTTGATCCTGAAAAACAAATGTTTCTGCCTGATCGTTTTGTTAAAGGCGAATGTCCCAAATGCGGTTCGGCGGATCAATACGGCGATAATTGTGATGTATGTAGCGCGACTTACAGTCCTGTTGAGTTAAAAAATCCAAAATCCGCAGTTTCTGGTGCCACTCCGGTGCTCAAAGATTCCGAGCATTTCTTTGTTAAACTGCAAGATTTTGAAGCCATGCTAAAACAATGGCTCAAAACTGGCGTGAGTCAACAAATGGCTAACAAACTGAATGAATGGTTAGACGTTGGTTTGCAAGAATGGGATATCTCCAGAGATGCGCCCTATTTTGGCTATCAAATTCCAAACGAACCGAATAAGTTTTTCTATGTCTGGCTGGATGCGCCGATCGGATATATGGCGAGCTTTAAAAATTTATGCGACAAAACTGCCGGACTGGAATTTGATGATTTTTGGAATAAAGATAGCAAAGCAGAGCTTTATCATTTTATCGGCAAAGATATTATTAACTTCCATTGCCTGTTTTGGCCAGCTTGTTTAACGGCAGCCAATTATCGTACGCCTAGCAAAGTTTTTGCCCACGGTTTTTTAACGGTTAACGGCACCAAAATGTCAAAATCAAAAGGCACCTTCATTAAAGCGGCAACTTACCTTGAATATCTTAACCCGGAATATTTGCGCTATTATTTTGCCGCTAAACTATCCAGTAAAATTGACGATTTTGATCTAAACCTGGAAGATTTTGTGCAACGGGTTAATTCTGACCTGGTGAATAAATATGTCAATATCGCCAGCCGCTGTGCCAAGTTAGTGCAAAAATCAGGTGGCGTAATGCATGCAGAAATTGATCATCCATCGCTGCTTAAAGAATTTCAAAACGAGGCCAAACAAGTTGAAACGCATTATGAAAACAGAGACTATGGCAAAGCGTCTAAATTAATTATGTCACTGGCCGATAAAGCCAATACTTATATCGATGAAAAAGCGCCCTGGAAGTTAGCAAAAGATGAAGCAACGGCTGATGAAGCACTTAAAGTTTGTTCGATGGGGATCAACCTGTTTAGAATATTAAGCATCTATCTTAAGCCTGTTTTGCCATCACTGGTGACTAATGTAGAAAACTTTTTAAATGCTTCGCCTTTAACATGGTCAGACATTCAGTCGCCATTGCTTTCCCATCAATTAAATAAATTTATTCCACTGATGAAACGAGTCGACATCAAACAGGTTGAAGCGATGGTTGCCTCTTCGGTAGAAGCCGCTGCTCAAATAAGTAAGACAACGAAGAAAAACAATGCAGAAAAATCAACCAAAATAGAATCAATTAAACCAGAAATTCAATTTGAAGATTTTGACAAGATTGACTTACGATTAGCAAAAATAATTTCCGCCGAACATGTCGAGGGCGCAGATAAATTACTGCAATTAAAACTGGATATTGGTGAAGGCGAGAAGCAAGTTTTTGCAGGAATAAAATCAGCTTACGCTCCTGAAGATTTAGTAGGCAAATTAACTGTTATGGTCGCCAATTTAGCGCCAAGAAAAATGCGCTTTGGACTATCCGAAGGGATGGTGCTGGCAGCAGGCCCCGGCAAAAAAGATTTGTGGCTATTAAGTCCCGATGATGGCGCACAGCCAGGCATGCGGGTGAAATAGAGAAGTTTTCAGCTAGTCCCCTATCAGCCCCCCCCCTCTTTGTGAAAAGGGGTAAGGGATATTTATGAGGATCCAACCTTAAAATGCAAACATTTGAATTATACAGCGCCGCCTGGGCAGCTTATTTGGGCTTAGGCATACTTTTGTTAGCCTTAATTACTTACAAGGTTAAAGACCTGTCATGGCATCTAAAATTTGGCCTGATCAGTTTTATTGCGGTTGGCGCTTTTACTCCAGACATGGTGGCCAACGCCCAAACTTATGCACCTTTGGTTATTTCGGCAATGCTAAAAGCTGAAGTCGAAGGGTCCAGCGCCATCATTAATGGTTTGATAAAATTAACCATCATTTGGGGCATTGTATTTTTCTCTGCACTGTCCCTTAGACACTTTTGGCAAACACGTAAAAAACAAAAAGCAGAAAGTTAAACGTTAATCCACGGTTTAATCGGACTCAATTATGACAGATATCCTGCTACTTTTAGTCAGTACCGTGCTAGTTAATAACTTTGTTCTGGCAAAGTTTTTAGGCCTGTGCCCTTTTATGGGCGTATCCAGTCGAGTGGAAACTGCAACCGGTATGGCGGCGGCAACCACCTTTGTACTCACCATGGCATCGCTGGCGAGTTATCTGATTAATCACTTTATTCTTGAGCCTTTTAATCTGGAATATTTACAAGTCCTGTCTTTTATTTTGGCAATTGCAGTCGTCGTTCAATTTACCGAAATGGTTATTCAAAAAACCAGCCCAATGTTGTATCGCTTGCTGGGTATTTTTCTTCCTTTAATTACTACAAATTGCGCGGTATTGGGGGTAGCTTTGCTTAACGTCAATAAAGGGCATAATTTTATTGAGTCGGTGATTTATGGATTTGGAGCAGCGCTTGGTTTTTCTTTAGTGTTGATTTTATTTGCCGCGATTAGAGAGCGAATAGCCGTCGCCGATGTACCACAACCTTTTCAAGGCGCGGCAATTAGTTTGATTACCGCCGGTTTAATGTCGCTCGCATTTATGGGCTTTACTGGTTTGGTAAAACTATAAATATGGAAATATTAACGGCAACTCTGATCATTACCTTGCTCGCGTCTATTTGTGGCGCTTTGCTAGGTTTTGCTTCAGTTAAGTTTCGCACCGAAGGTAATCCAATCGTCGAGCAAATTAATGACCTCTTACCACAAACTCAGTGCGGCCAATGTGGCCATCCTGGCTGTAAACCTTATGCCGAAGCCATTGCTAATGGTGAAGCGATCAACCGTTGTCCGCCTGGTGGTGAAGCGGGTATAAAAGCACTCGCCGAGTTACTGGAATTAGAAGTGATCGAACTAGATGAATCTTGCGGTGAAGAAACCAGAGAACGAGTCGCGGTGATCCGCGAGGACGAATGTATTGGTTGTACTAAATGTATTCAGGTTTGCCCTGTTGACGCGATTGTCGGCGCGCCTAAATTAATGCACACAGTCATCGAATCGGAATGTACCGGCTGCGATCTTTGTGTACCACCTTGCCCGGTTGATTGTATTGATATGCCCTTTGTCGCGATTACCACTGATAATTGGCGATGGTCCAGCCCAAAGACATCTGGGACATTGATCCCGGTCAAACAGGTTTCATAAGGGGCATTGCGTGAACAAACAAACTGACATTATAAATCCAGCCAATGTTATCTCTCATACCAGGTTTGAAATCCCCGGCGGGATCCATCCGCCAGAACATAAGTCAATATCGAACCAAAGTAAGATTGCTTACTTAGCGCCAGCCAAAGAATTAATTTTGCCTATATCAAAGCAGCATGGCATCGAAGGACAACGGTTAGTCGATGTTGGAGAAAATGTATCGGCGGGACAAAAACTCTTTGACACTGCAATCAGTCAAATAGCAACGAACACCCACAGCCCTTATGATGGAGAGGTATTAGCAGTCGCTGACAAAAATCTTGGTCATGCTTCTGGTTTATTGATGCCAACCATTAATATAAAACCGACCTCAAATAAATACCTGTCACCACTCCAGCCGGTTGATAAATGGTGGCAAGCAGAGCCTGCTGATTTGATCGACAGGATACATGAAGCCGGGATCGTCGGCATGGGCGGCGCGGCTTTTCCAACCCATATAAAACTAAAAAAAAGTGCGAAATCAATAGAAACATTGATCGTCAATGGAATGGAATGCGAACCTTACATTACTTGTGACGATCGCTTATTGAGAGAGCATTCCTGGGAGATATTTCAAGGCGCATTAATAACCGCAAAAATCGTCGATGCAAAACAAATATTGTTTGGTATAGAAGACAATAAGCCTGAAGCGATTGAGGTGCTCACTCAACAAGTCGACAGGTATTTACAACAAAATATTGATAGCAACATACCATCGCCGAAGATTCAGATTATTGTCGCCAAAACAAAATATCCGAGCGGTGGAGAGAAACAGTTGATCCAACTGCTCACCGGGTTACAAGTACCGCAAAATCAATACCCCGCCGCACTCGGACTGCTGGTACAAAATATTGCAACCCTGTTTGCCATTAATGATGCCGTGTGCAATGGCCAGACTCTTACCCATCGAGTTGTGACTGTCACTGGCGATCTAGTCAATAAGCCCGGTAATTATTGGGTAGCATTTGGCACACCTCTAACCCATATTGTTTCTGAATTACAAATCGACGCAAAACAGCTTTCAAAAATCATCTTAGGCGGTCCGCTCATGGGGCAAGCGATATCCGATCTAAACATTCCAACCCAAAAATCGACCAACTGCATCATTTTTAATTCTGAAAAAGCCGATCGATTAACCGTCAGCCCCAACAACTTTCACGAGCCTTGTATTCGTTGCGGTGAATGTGAAAAAGTTTGTCCCGCATCTTTATTGCCCCAACAGCTATATTGGTTCGCACAAAGTGAACAGTGGGAAAAACTAGAGCAACAAAATCTATTTGATTGCATTGAATGTGGCGCCTGTAGTTACGTTTGCCCGAGTGAAATTCCGTTAGTCAATTACTACCGATTTTCAAAATCAGAAATCAAGCATTTAAAAAGCAAACAAAAAAAATCAGAAATAGCCAAGCTAAGAATTGAAAATCGAGAAAAGCGAATCAAACGGCTCAAAGCCGAGCGAGAAGCCAAACGAAAAAAAACAGCCGAGGCAAGAAAGCTGGCAGCCAGTAATCAAAACAAAGATCCCGATGGCAAACAGTCCGCTATAGAAGCCGCTCTGCTACGGGTAAAAAATAAAAAGGAAGAACAGACTTGATAAATTCTTCGCCATTTATTCACAATGCCAGACCTACCAGCCACATTATGCGGCTGGTCATTTTTGCGCTGCTACCGGGCATATTGGCAGAAATTTATTTTCTGGGCTGGGGGGTAATTATCAATCTGTTACTTTGCAGCATCTATGCACTTTCAGCGGAAGCATTTGTATTGAAGTTACGCAAACGCCCGATCAAACAAACTTTATCCGATAATTCTGCGTTGCTGACCGGTATTTTAATTGCACTCGCAATCCCCCCTATTTTACCTTGGTGGATGAGTTTAGTTGGGGTGTGGTTTGCGATTATTTTTGCCAAGCAACTCTATGGTGGTTTAGGTTTTAACCCATTTAATCCTGCGATGGTTGGTTATGTTTTACTACTGATTTCATTTCCAGTAGAAATGACAGCCTGGTTACCAGCTAGTGAACTCACTCAACTAAAACCTGATCTGTTGCAGAGCCTACAGCTCAATTTTTTAGGAATAACCAGTAATGGACTCCGTTTACAAGATTTTCGACTGCTGGCCGATGGCTACACGATGGCAACTACGCTGGATGAAAGTAAAACCGCTTTTTCGCTGGGTTTGATGACCACCGAGATCACTCAGGACCCAAGGTTTTCGCCCAATCTGGCAAGCTGGATCTGGTTAAATACTTTTTTCTTACTCGGTGGACTTTACCTGATCTTTAACCGTTTGATCCATTGGCAAATTCCCGCTTCAATGCTGGTTAGTCTGTTTGTCTGCGCCTCATTCTTTCATCTAATTGATAACGAGCTATTTCTGCCCGGCTGGCTCCACTTATTTACTGGCGCAACCATGATAGGCGCATTTTTTATTGCAACCGATCCCG
>JAUUYO010000145.1 GCA_030590405.1 Kangiellaceae bacterium | reverse complement strand
CAATGAAGCGGCAGAATTACTTCAAAAAGAACGAAGGAAATTATTTAATCAGATCTTTGAACCCGATAGAAATATGGCTTAAATGACTCCACTTCTTTCAGACTCATTTGTTAATTGGAATATACTGCTAGTGTTCGCTTATTAAGCAATACTCGGTGAAGTAGTAACAAACAACTGTAAGTCACCCTTTAGGATGTCACTGACTGACTACCCGATGTCAGCCTAAAGACCAACCCTAAATCTCAGCTATTCCAAAACTCCACATTCACCGTCACTACCAAACAACTCCAATATCTGCCGATATCCAGAACAATTATGAGTATCCGTAATCTGACCTTTCATATTCTCCTTAGACTGCTCCGATAAAATCCAACCAAGCGGAGGCGGCTCTTTGGTATTAGACTCCAAATAAAAATGCACCATTTCCACCTTTCTTTTTAATTTCATTTGCTCGGTATATTGCGCTAACTGTTTATACGCCAACATCCCATGACCACTCCGGGCATTCACCAATCCCAAAACTGGTGCCAACACTTCATTCATAAAACCATTCGAGCCTGCGTTAGCCGGTACCGCCGAAATAGCATATTGCGCTAACGGTATAGTCGAATCGTTACTGATCGCAATTACAATCAGCCCCCCGGAAAAAGGATTTTCATTTCCTGGAACGTTAGAATATTGCTTCATCCAGTCAATTAAATTAGTCAGCGTATTGGCCCCATAATTTTCAAAATATCCGCCATCAATCACATGGCCTGTAGGTTCAAAACTTTCATCAACCTCTTTGCCAAATGTCCCTGCCGGACTCACATAAGAAAACCGCGCAGAGTTAAGCGCCGCAGTACTCGCGCGAAGCGCAACCTGACCATTCAACTCATAAAAATCATAGGTGTCTAAAAAAGTGGCTGGCTCAACTTTAAAAGAAGTTGTCAACAAACGCCTGCCACTTTCCTCATAAGTCCCATTGATCAATAACCGCGGTAACCATTGTTTTTTACCACAGGCATCCGCTTTAAAAAAACTGTTAAAGCTTTTCTCTAAACCACATTCTGGATCTGGATAAATACGCGCAAAACCTGCTTCCCAGGATTCCTCCAATGCCGCCGCTCGATCACTAAAGAGTGGGAAGGGTAAAAAGCGCTGGATTAAATCCCCATACAACATAGAAGTTGCCGTGGCGGCGAGATAGTCCTGCCCTATCGATTCTAGTAATTTATTTTCAAAACACGGCTTGTTCGATGCTCCGCTATTCACGCAATCAACATCATTAGCCAATGCCCCGTTATAAAAAACCGCGCCAACACTGCCACCAGAAACACCCGACACCGCAAATACCTGCTTATTAAACCCCGGAACTTGATCCTGAAAACGTCCCATAATGACCCCGGTCCAATAAGACGCACGTAAACCGCCACCTGCGGTAGCCACCAGGACCATCGGTTTTGTCTTATCTCTCTGGCTTAACCAGGCTTTCATACTAGCTGCGAGGGTAAAGCTGCCAGTATCAGCCGTTTGTCCATCGATTTTTCGCACTCGGTGATTATCATTAAATGGACTAAAGATTACTGCCATTAGTAACAACGCACCGACTACTGGAAAGCCGTTTTTTCGCGCCGCACTCACTAACAAAGTGCCAATAGGAATAATGCTACCCAATCCCACAAAAAACACTGCGCCAGCGCCTAAGATTCTGCCAAATTCCACTGGCGACCAAATCGCAGCCACGGTGGTTACGGTCATCACAGCCAGAGTAAAATACAAGATTAAATTGCCTGACATTTTTGGCAGCATTGCCGAGGATTTTTTAGCGATATCACGACGATAAATAAGAAACATCAACACCAGTAAACCGACCGCAATAATGCCATAAGCTACATCGTCAACCTGTGCCCGCTTTGCGGCTCGATAAGCAGCCCAAAAAGCGGCCATGGCATAAAGCCGCGGCAACCAGTCAACCAACCAGCGTTGATAACCTGCTTTGCTGCGTAGTCCATTTTCGACGGAATGACATCGATTATAAATATAACGTGCCCATCCCCAGCTTTGAAAAGCAAGCCAGTTAACCGCCAACACAAAAAACACCACTTGTGCCGTAGACTCTGGATGGCTTAAGCCGACTAGAATATCTTTTATTTGTCCGACAAACTCTAACGCAATAATGGTTAACAGGACAATGATTAAACTGAACCTGGATTGGCTTAGAATTTTCGCGATGTTTTTAATGACAACCCATATTTTATGTAGTAATTCCATTCGACAGTTCCTCAATATTTAGATCAAGTAATTAACTAATAAAAAAACCGCTCACACTAGGTGAACGGTTTTTGTTGAACCAGATTAAAAGTTTAAACCCCGATTAATACTAAAAAGTAACGGTGACTTCTGCCGAGCAAACATCACTGTTATTTTCGCAAACCTGATAAATGTAGTTACCAGAAACATTATCAACTCGATCACGGTAATTGCCGTCATTTTTAGTGTTTTTTACATTAACACCATTGCGATAAATATCAACACTGTTACCAGCAGCGCCGCTCCAGGTAAGAGTTGCCCGACCAGTCGTCCCACGTAACTGAGTTGTAACCCCCAGCTCGATATCAGATGGTGGAGGCGGAGGTGGTTCACTGCCTTCAGTATAATCACCCACCAGACTAACACCTGAATAAGTCGTGAATGCATTGATCATAACATGATAAATTCCCACTTGAGGTGTTGGGAAACTACAGGTTTCCTGATTACCAGAAAGGAATGGACGACATTCATAAGTAGTAGTGGTTGGCTCTGTACCAAAACTCACATAAAGATCGGCATCACCCGTTCCGCCAGAAATAACAAAAGACAGGTCCGAAGTATCTGCCGGAACGTCCATTGTGAATCGAATATTTGACCCCGAATCCCCCGCAATATTAGTTTCTGCGACCCCTTTTTGTAATTCCGTTGCTGGCGGTGGTGGTGGCGGTGGATCGATCGGACCAACATCACAACCACTGGCCAACATATCAAACATATTTTTTGCTTTAACAATCCCGTGTCCGTAACTATTATCGCGCCCAACGGCCCCGCGATCTTCGGCAGACTTGTTGATTGCCTGGCGCATTTCATCTCTTGTACAGGCAGGATAATGACTCCAGACCAACGCCGCTACACCCGCAACATGCGGAGTTGCCATAGAGGTGCCATCCCATGCTGCATAAGTGTTGCCCGGTAAGGTAGATAATACTCCCACTCCAGGCGCTGCAATTTCGACTTGCTCATTAAATTGAGAAAAGCTCGCCTTGTCTCCATTGGAATCAACTGCCGCAACAGACATCACTGAATCGTACGATGCTGGATAGGATAAGCTTGAATTACCGTCGTTACCAGCTGCGGCAATAGCTAATATTCCGTTAGCTGCGGCATTATCAAAAGCAGCTTGCTCTGCAGCACTAGGGACACCGCCACCAAGGCTCATACTGATAACTTTAGCGCCTGATGCTGCACACTGATCGATAGCGGCAACCAGGTCAGAACCATAAGCCCATTGACCATTATCATCAAAAACTTTCACCATATGTATATTTAAGTTACCACCCGGATTGACGCCAACAACACCGAGGTCATTATTGCCGAGCGCAGCAATGGTGCCAGAAACATGGGTTCCATGGCCGTGGCCGTCTTCGAACCAGTTTCCAGTGTCGTTGCCATTTCCATCATTGTCATCGCCAGTCACACCCGCGGTAGGAAGGTCTTCATGGCCGAGAGAATAACCTGTGTCAGTTATACAAACTGTCATGTTACCAGTTAAACTATCGCTAACCTGATCAGCTTGAACCATGGTGATACCAAATGGAGTACTTTCAGCCAACAGGTATCGCTTTGGATCGATTTCGATATACTCGACATCCTTTCTTAATCTGAGATTTTTTAGCGCCGCTTTAGACAGAACGGCAGAAATCATACCGTGTTTAGCCAAACGGCGTTTTACCATTCCTCCTTCTTCAGACACAGCAATACTCATAGTTGATTGCTGATTGTTTTTATACTTGACGATATAACGTTGAGTTGAATCATCGCTGGCAGATAGCACTGGAGTCGAGAACGCTGCGAGCAGGGCTATCGTTAGTGGGGAGAGTTTCAATTTCATATTTACTTGTCCTTTAAGCGTTATTGAGTAGATAAATCGTTTTGCACTGAAAGACTGCATAAGTGCAACTTCAACATTTTTTTCCAAAATAAATATTGGCTAAATTATGTTTTTTTGCAACAAATAAATTTTTGCACTGTTTTTTATAACGATATATAACAACCATAAAAAATGTTTTGCTTTAATAAAAATGAATGTTATTTGTTTAAAAAAACCTTAAGCCCCCTTTACTCCTTGCGCTTTAATCGATGAAAAAATAATTTGATGGTAATATGAGCAGTTTCAAATAATAAAAACTTAAATCAATTCTAATTCTCTAATTTTTTGTTGCATTGCAAACATATTTACCAACAAAATATCTCATTACTAGATAAGGCTAGGATGGAATTGAGATAATAAATTGGTTTATTATCTCAACTTAAGAAAGGATTTATTGCATAAACAACTTCAACTTCAACTTCAACTTCAACTTCAACTTCAATTTCCATACGCCCTTAATTTCCATACAGCCTAAACTCTATGCACCTCTCCATGCACTCTTAATCCCTATGCAGTTTAATCCCCATGTAAACTGAGCAGCGGCATATCAAAAGCAAAAAACAAAATCACGCGATTCTCCGTTTTGCTGGAGATGACTAACTGCCTGCCTTTTTGATAGCCCACCCCAAAGGTCAATGGATAATCCTTAAATCCAAGAGCAAAAGTGACCGATGGTGCAATCACTTCATCAAGCTCAAAATCTTGTTCAATGTCATTCAACTTTAAATTCACCGGATGACCAAAATCAAACGGCGAAACCATCACCGAGGCCGAACGAATATTGCCGCCAAACCAATTTACCCCGCGACTATACTCAAGTCCGACAGGCACAAAAATACCATTATTAGATTTTTCTGCCTGACTATCTTCATCCAGGTTATAGGATACGCCCAGATAGGAAGTCACCATAAAATGATTACCTTCCTTACGTTTTTCAAAAAAGCTCACTGATGGCAATGTATAATTTTTTAAAATAGACTTCACTTCACTCGCGCTGCTGGCATCTGCAACGCTGGCAAAAAATAAAATATGTTTACTTAATTTATCGAATTTCTCAAGTTCAGCTTTCAATTCAGTAGCCTTTGCTTCTATCGCCGCCTGTATATCTAAATCCGTGTTTCCCGGCTTATACTTTTCTTTTATCTCAGCTATTTTATGCTGCTTAATTTTTTTAAGCGCGGTAAATACCTGACTAGTAACATCCTCTATATTCACTGGTAAAGATGCAGCCAGCTCCTGAATGGCTTTAATTTTCTCTAATAAATCCGCATCAATTAGCCCTGTTCCTGCATTACTTCCCGCAGAGCTTGTCTGGGCATTCACTATCTCTTGAACCGCTTTAGTGACCGCTTGCTTATCAGTACAATTACTCCGAGAAATATTCATTTTTTTACAAATGGCATCACGAATAGCGGTTTTAACAATCTGCTCTTTATTATTGTTGAACGATTCTATAGTTTCTCTGATTTCATTTAAGTTTTCGACGATGGCTGGATTGATCAGTTTTGCTAATTGGTGCTGTTTAAACGCCTTTACCGTTGACTTGCCATAGCTGCAACTGCCTTCAGGCAATTCCAGTCTTTTACAAACACTCTCCCAGCTAATATTTGGGTTAGAGGGGTTGTTGGCCAAAATTAAATCACCCGCGTTTCTTTCAATATGCTTTATCCAGCGGTTTAAATGTTCATTTGCCTTACGTAACGAATCAAATTCCTTTTTAAATTCACTCATATTGACTGGATGGACTGGATGGACTGGATGGACTGGATGGACTGAATGGACTGGTTTAGATTCAAGCATACTGTTTGAAGGCTCTGGGCATAAATTTCGATAATGTCTAAATTTATTCAAGTCGCTAATCACCATCCCTAAATTATAGCTAAAGCCATTAATTCGATTTTTGCTTTGTTGATCGAGTCCGTCCGATATAAAAGTTAACGGATAGGCTTGACCATTAATTTTTAATTCAAACATGTTCAAAATATCTAATGCCTTAGATGAAAGCTCTGCTGCTCCCTTACTCACTTGAAATGTCGTTTCTATTTCTTTTGCCAAAGAGCGAATCGTCAAGAATTCAAGATCATATTGAATTGATTCCTTCCACAAAGTTCTTGAGGTTAACAAAGTCTTTAGCCCAGACGAACCGCCGATCGCCAAGTTTTCATAGGTGGTTGGGAAATAACAACTCAGCTGCTGATTATTTTGAATTTTTTTCTGAAAGATATACAGATAGTTATCGTTAGCTCTTTCTATTAGAAAGTCTGCAACACCGCTAATTCTTTCACTTGTTTTATTGCCTGCTAAACTTGTAAACGACACAGTTAAAATAACAAATATTGCTATCGTCTTTATCGATTTCATCATTTATACCCTTGTTTTTATATAAAAATCATTTCTTGTTTTACATCAATTAATAAAATTAGAAGCCAGGTTTTATTCATATGTGTGTTCAACGTTAACCGCAACTGAGCGGCCAGTGTCAATTCTAATGATGAATGTCGAGGGTCATCCTTCCTTAGTTTATTTTTTATTCGTTTTTTTGTTCGTTTTTTCGTTCATTTTTTATTATCTGATATAACTAAGATGCCATTTTTTTGAGCAAAGCGCAAGCCAACACTACAGGCGTTAATCATTCGTTTTCCGTGTCAGTTTCGCTCAATTTGGCAACCTGCTGTTCAATTATCAGCCAGACTCCCACCGCGGGTTTAGTGGTTTAGTGGTTTAGTAATTTAGTGTTTGGTGGTGCCAATAGGGCGTTTCGATGAATTAGCTCGCTCGAAATCTAAAATAGCCCCATTTGCAGGTCAACGATATCCTTAAAAGATAAACCAATAAAAGGCAGGATCGCATCAGCGACTGGCTCGATTTGTCGGTCGACATAAAATTGATAATCGATATTGGCAGAAACATAATCGACAGGCTGTGGACCACTGACTGTCATCAAATAGGAAATCCAACCTTTATTTTGATGTTTTAGAGGTTTTCCTCGTTTTAAATTTTCTGCATCAGCCATTCGTGCAGCTCTAACATGAGGAGGAACATTTTTAACATAACTTTGCAGCCTTCTTCTTAATCGCTTACGATAAATCAAATCGGCATCACGTTGACCGGATAATACTTGCTGAACCGTTTCAAGAATAAATTCGGTAGGGTTTTGATCATGAAAAACCATTTGATAAAGTGTCAGTTGAAAAGTTTTTGCCAATTGCGTCCAGTCAGTGCGAACATTTTCCAATCCTTTAAAAATCAGCTTTTCTTGATTACCAATTTTTAATAAACCCGCATAACGCTTTTTACTGCCATGTTCCGAACCTCGAATAGTCGGCATTAAAAACCGGGAAAAATGAGATTCAAATTCGATCTCCAGATGACAATCAATTTGATGTTCTTTAGCCAGTTTTAATTGCCACTCAGCATTGATATATTCGGCCAATGAATTTCCGATCTCATTGGCCTCTTTGTCAGACACTTTATCACTTAATAAAACAAAGGTAGAATCAGTATCGCCGTAAATCACGTTCAGGCCTTTAGCTTCGATCCATTTGGCGGTTTGCTGCATAATTTCATGTCCGCGCAGGGTGATGGAACTGGCCAGTTTGGTATCATAAAAAGGGCAACCACCGGAACCGAGCACTCCATAAAATGAATTCATAATGATCTTGATGGCTTGTGAGCGAGCTTGGTCCTGCTCCTTTTTGGCCTGATCGCGCTGCGCCCAGAGATCGGTAATAATTTCTGGCAACAGATGCTTCTCTCTGGAAAAACAACCCCCTCTAAACCCTTCAATCGCGTTGTCCGGATCTTTTTGCCCTTCAATTAATCCCAACGGATCAATTTTAAACGTGCGAATAATCGATGGATAGAGGCTTTTAAAATCCAGTACTAAAACATGTTGATATAATCCAGGTTTCGAACTCATCACATAACCGCCAGGACTGGCTAAACCACCATCTTCCGGCAAGTTAGGCGAAACATAACCTTGCCGGTGCAGTTTGGGTAAATATAAATTGACAAATGCCGCTACCGAACCGCCCGCTCTATCCAGTTCCAGCCCAGTCAACTGGCTACGAAAAATCAGATAATCCATCAATTTAATTTTTTCAAAAATATCCCAGACTAAAATACAATCTTGCAGGTTATATTCGGCCAGTTTAACTTTGTTAAAATTAAAATCATGGGTGATCGCTTCCAGTCGATTATCAACATCATCGGTTGCCTTACCCCGACCAAGAAAATGCTGACCGATGGCTTCCAGACTAAAGCTGGGGAAATTATAGGATTCGGCTTTAAGCGCAGCGATACCATCAATCACCACTCGACCATCCATTGAAACAAATCCCTGATTTTTTTCGCTACGGCTGTCTCGCCAACGCATATAAGTTTGGCCTCGGCCCAACTTTAATTTCATATGGTGAAGAGCCGCTCGCTCGTATAACAATCTAAAATCAAAATTGATGACATTCCATCCAATGATAATATCTGGGTCAAGCTGTTGGATGGTCTGTTCCAATGCCATTAACAGTTCTTTTTCACCATCAACCCATTGAATATAATCTGGCACGATTTCAGCTTCTGTTTCAGGTTCTGGTTGGATCATAATCACACGTTTGAAGCTATCTGCGCTTACTTCAACATCTGTACTTGTTTCAACATCCGTACTTGCTTCAACATCTGTACCTGCTTCAACATCCGTACTTGCTTCAACATTGCCGCCTGAATAAAAACCAATACTATAAAGCTCTCCATGTTCTGAACATTCGATATCCAGCGAAATAATGCTCAATTTTGGGACATAATCACAAGGCCTGATTTTAACATTTTGATATTCGATATAACCTTTGGCAGTTTG
>JAUUYO010000200.1 GCA_030590405.1 Kangiellaceae bacterium | reverse complement strand
GTAGGTTGGACTTCAGTCCAACGCTAAACTATCAGGCACGAAATTGGCCTAAAGGCCAACCTACAAAGGTCAAATATAGTGCGAAAACATTTTTTACAATGTCTCTACAATGCCCGTAAACAGGGAGCATATCTGTTCACCGAGAATTGCTGGTAACCAAGTGTCCACTTTATATTCGGCAAAAATTGCCTTGCTGCAATGGCTAACGGTAGTTCAACAAGCCCTTTAAACTAATTCGGTTAGCATATGCTGAATTCAGGTATTATTAATCTGTATTTAATCCAGTCAAAAGAGAAACCTATGAACACATTATATATCACAGGTGCAGGCGTCAGCGCTGAAAGTGGCATCCCAACCTTTCGGGGTGAAGATGGTTTCTGGACCATCGGCAGCGTTAATTACACGCCGCAAGAAATGGCGACTCGCCATATGTATCAAACTAAACCGGTGGAATTCCTGCGTTGGTATTATCACCGTTTTGCGGCTTATCGAAATCATGGGCCTAATGAAGTTCATTATTGGCTGGCCAATAAAAATTTAATCACGCAAAATATTGATGGATTGGATGGTAAGGCGGGTAATCAAGATTACATAGCCGTTCATGGTCGACTTGATCAAATGACACGCTTTCATACTCAAGGCGATGATGTTGAAGTGATCCAGACGCCGTGGGATGAAGTGGATGAATCTAATTTTGAATCTTCGATATTAGAAATTTTTAGTATCGTTCAAAAGCCAGAAATTAACATCTCTTATAAGCCATTTGTTTTGCTATTTGATGAATTTTACACTGAGCTTTATCAAATTACCGAAGCTCAGAAAAGAATGCTTGAAGCAGATAAAATTGTTTTTATGGGCACTTCTTTTAGCGTCAACATTACTCAAATGGCACTGGAAATAGCAATGTCGAAAAATACGCCGATTGAGATTGTTGATCCTGTTCCTGTCAAAGTACCTTATGATTTAGTGACTTATCATCCGATGAAAGCATTGGAGTATATTCGAAAGTTTTAATGGTTAACGCTCAAAAATGATTGCCAGAGTGAGTTGTTCAAAGCTCAAGATTTTTCCTTGCCATTCTTTTACAAATAACTCCGCATCCTGACGCTTTTCAAAACTAGCAATGGTGCTACCCATTGAACCTTTTTTATTTGAGCCTACTACAAAGAAAGCTTCTTTCGCAGGAATTAGCTGGGTATCATCAGGAGTGTCCCAATCAGTATTTGCCATATTGTGAACATAAATTTCTGCGATATTCGGTTTGTTTTCTGGTTGTAAATACCATGAAATTAAATCCAGGCTCGAACAAAACTTTTTCACCTTATTCGAACGTTTATCAAAGGCTTGCCCTTTTGGACCGGGTAATCGAGTAATAATCATTCCGCACACATGGCATTCATCACCCGTTTCAAAGGCGATTGCAGTATGGGGACTTTGATTTGGTTGCTGATCGCCGCAACTGATTGCGATAAAAGACAGTAACAAGGTGAAGCTTAACTTTAAGTAAAACATGTTTTTTCCAATCGTAATTATTTTAAATAGGCCGCTTAAGTAATCGGAAGTAAGCCAACCAAAACGGTAATAAAATCCAAAGCAACATGCTCATAAAAAGTCCAGAGATTGAAAATGATTGCTCAGCGGCGATACTCAGTAATCCAGTTCCGTTGGTTTCAAAGGTGACCAGATTAATTAATCGAAAAATATCGGTGGGATTAAGCAAAAGTAAATAAGGAAAAATATCTGCCTGAACTTGTCCTTCAGTTGCCACTAACAATCCCAGTAATCCCATATCATAAATCAATACAAAGAAAAACCAGATCACCAAGGCTAACCCCGCGGCTTTAGATTTTTCACTGACCCAACTACTGATAACATAAGATAAACAAATAAAGACCATTCCTAGCAAGATTGCAGACAGAATAAATAAACCAAAGGCGTTTAATAATTCTCCGACATTAACATTATCTGCAAACAGGATGATACTCAAACTGGCGCTGCCAAATCCGACGATGGTTGCAATAGCCAAGGTACTGGTTTGGCCAAGGAGTTTTCCTAAGAGTAATTCGGCTTTAGTCAGCGGGTAAGTAAGTAACAACAGTAAGGTGCCATCTTCATCTTCGCCAACGATTGCCTGGTAGGACAATAATAATGCAATGAGTGGTAGCAAAAAGACATTTAAACTCGACAGGCTTATAATAGTATTAGCGATGGAGCTAAAACCGATACTACCGACCGAAGCACTGCCAAACCAGGATAAGCCTGATGCCATGACTGAAAATATCAAGGTAATGGCAATCATCCATCGATTACGTAAACCGTCTTTGAACTCTTTTTCGGCAATCGCCATAACCGCTCTCATGATTGCTCTCCTGTTTTACTAGTGATGGTTTCTGACTTTTCAGGTTGCTGCGGTACGCTGTTTATTATCTCCGAAATTGATTGTTCCATTTGGCCGCCCTGTGAAGGTTTGCCAACAACAAAGTGCCGATATAGCTGCTCCAGACTTGGCGGTAGGGTGTCCAGATCTTGAAGGCCCGGTTGAGCGAGCAAAGTTTGAACAGTTTTCAATTTATATTCTGGTTGAATTTTTAAACTAAAAGAACCGTTTTCTTGAGTGCCTACATCAACCCCCAAGGCTTGCTGTAGCTTGCTGATATCAAAGCAACCTGAGAAATTAATTTGAGTGGTCAATGAGGTTTGTTTTCGTAATTCTGGAATGCAGCCAAACGCGGCTAACTTGCCTTGTGACAAAATGGCGACTTTGTCGATATGCTTTTCAACGCCCGGTAATACATGGGAACATAAAATAATTGAGCAGCCATTGTTTTTTAGCTGATCAACAATTTGATAAAAATCCTGGGTCGCAATCGGATCTAATCCAACGGTTGGTTCATCCAGTAACAATAATGATGGCTCGGTTAAGATTGCTTGCGCCAGACCCAAACGTTGTTTCATACCTTTGGAATAAGTTTTGACTTTGCGCTCAGCGGCTTCGGTTAATCCGACTTGCTTCAATAATTCTTTGCATCGGTTTAAAGAGACTCTTTTAAGTTTGGCAAAAAAATGGAGTACTTCTTTCCCGGTTAACTGCTGGTAAAAAGAAACATTCTCCGGTAAAAAACCTATCCGATATCGATAATGATTAAAGTCAGAGAGAAAGGGATCCTGGCCAAAGACTCTGACTTGCCCAGAAGTTGGCTTAAGTAGCCCTAATATCATTTTCATGCTGGTGGTTTTACCTGCGCCGTTATGACCAAAGAGTCCCAACACTTCGCCTTTTTCCAGCTTCAAATTGATAGAGTCCAAAACGGATAACCTGCCAAATTGTTGGCTGATATTTTCTAGTTGAATAATGCTCATATTATTTTACCTGTTCCAGAAAATCATTTTTCATCTTAGGATAACTATCTGTGATCCCTGGTGATTTTAATACCGGAAATTCTTTTTGTACCCAACGCAGTGTTTGCACCGCGGGGCTATTGATCAAAATGTTCGCCGCTGGATACTTCCACAAGATCTTATCAATACCATCATTCGGCTCAAAGGGTTCATCTCCAAAGCCGTCAACATCTCGGTCCCAACCTTGATAATCACTCCAGAAATTACCCTGTTTTTCAAAGGACCATTCTACTTTTCGATTCGCAACATATTTTACCTGTTGCCGATTTTTGACAAAGTAATTAGAAAATATTTTATTGCCTTCTGAACCCGCAGTTAAATGAATGCCGATATCGCTTTTGCTAATCAGGTTATTAGACAAGGTATTAAAATGAGCATTATAAATAAAAAAGCCTTTTCCCTCAGCGCCATAGTCATCTCGTTTACCATCGACACCAAGTGGTTGTTTAGTATTGATAATTTGATTGTCACTAATTTCTGAATGGACAATGTAGTTCATTAATATGCCATAGTTACTGTCATTTTCTGATTTGTTATTGACTACGGTTAAGTATTTTGACTGCATTAACGCGTAACCTGTGCGGGTATTATAAGTGTGATTCCCTTCGACTCTATTGGAGTAGGAGTACATATAGTGAATGCCGTAGCGTAAGTCGTGAAGTTTATTGCCAATTAGCTGGTTGTTATTGCTGGTGTCGATATAAATGCCATCGCGGGTATGCCAGACTTTATTGTTCTTAACCAATGCTTCGGTGACGTTAAACAGATGAATGCCATTGCCTCGATCCTGGGAGCGGATGGACAGGTTGCCTTGTATTTTATTATTAATAATGGTTGCTCTGGGTGTGGAGTCTAACCACATGCCAAAAGTATCACCTTTGAGGTAATTATTTTCGATGCGAATATTTTCTGCGGTTTTTTCTATGAATAATCCGGCGTTCATATCGGTCAGGTTGTCGCCCCAATTGATAATAGAGCAGTTTTTAATGGAGACATTTTTTGCTGTTATTCGGATGGTGTCTTTTTGATGGTTGCCGTTGATTTTTACGTTTTCTTTGCAACTTAAAGTGATTGGTTTGTCGATAATGAAATTACCGAAATATTCGCCTTTGGTCAATTCAACAATATCGCCGTCAACAGCATTATTTATGACAGCCTGTAAATCATCATTTGCTGATATTGAATAGCTTTTTGCGGCGCATAAGCCTGCGATAAAAATATTCAATAGGATAAAGCTTGTTTGTAAAATTCGTTTCATTTCTTAACTTTCAATTATTTTCAAATACTATTCGCGGCTCGGAGGTGCGCTCCTACCGAAGAGCCGTGGTAGGAGCGGCCATACCCAAAATACTACATTGGGCAAGCTTTCCCGGCGCAAATAGTTTATAGCCTAAGCTTTCTCAACCAACATTCGGCCACGCATTTCCATATGCAGTGCATGACAGAACCAATGGCAATAGAACCAGAACACACCAGCATCTTTTACTTTAAAAGTAATTGACGAAGTTTGCTGTGGACCTATTTCCATACTCACGCCGTGTTGAGCTAATGCAAAGCCATGGGTCACATCTTCGACCTGATCAAGATTGGTGACAAACACAGTGACTTCATCCCCTTGCTTGACGGTAAAATCGGTCATACCAAAACTGGGCGCAACGGAGGTCATATAAACTCGAACCTTTTTACCATCTCTGATAACTTTGTTGGTAGATTCTAACTTAACACCATCTTTTTTAGCTTGTTGTCTGGCCCCTTCAAAAATGGGGTCGTCTCTGGTCCAGAGTTTGTTTGGCTTCACCTTACTACGGTGAACAATCATGCAATCATGAGGTTCCGCAAAGGTCGGGCCGTCGTGGATCAACTTCATTTCTTTACCTGAAATATCAATTAATTGATCATTTTCTGGTTTTAGAGGACCAGTATTTAAGAAGCGATCTTTAGAGAATTTGCATAAGGACACCAAGTACTTACCATCCGCATCACGGGTTTCACCCATCGTAGTATGATTATGACCCGGTTGATAATGTACATCGAGTTTTTGTTTGATATAGTTCACTTTTTTGCCATTGTATGCAGCGATAGCATCTTTAATGCTCCACTTACAAATCTGGCTATCAATAAACAAAGTAGTATAAGCATTGCCGCGACCATCAAAAGCGGTATGCAATGGTCCTAAACCTAATTCTGGTTCAGCAATAACAGTATCACGCTCCTTAATTTTGCCTGCAAAAAGTGCGGGTAATTTACTTAATTCAACAATGCTCACTGTCGGTGATAATTTGCCATTCACCATAAAGTATTTGCCATCGGGTGAGGTATTGATGCCATGTGGACTTTTTGGGATAGGAATATATCGAGTAAAGGCGCTTTTGGCTTTTTTACGTCCATCCACAACAGGCACCTTTGAATCGCCAATGGTTTTATATTTGCCTGCTTTCACCGCTTTTTCAATAGCATGAATATCGTAAACTACAATCCAGTCTCGCTCGTTTCTCATGGTGTCTGCTAAAGTCACACCTTCTTCTGAGTTATAACAGGTAGAAGCGGCAAAACGACCGGTATAATCGGCATCGGTATTATCAAGGTTGCCATCAACGATGACCTGAAAAGCCATTTCCATAGATTCCGCATCAATCACATTAAACATGGTGTGATATTTGGTGGGGTCGTTTAAATCACGGCCATCGTTGGGGTGAGGGATTCTAAACTCGGCATTACAGAAAACGTATTTTGTATGCGGGACTTTCTGTACTCGCAGGCCATGGATAGCTTGTACATTGGGAACTGTT
>JAUUYO010000122.1 GCA_030590405.1 Kangiellaceae bacterium | reverse complement strand
TTTTTGGCCTAAAGGCCAACCTACGTTAATGAGGAAATACCCCGCCAGCTTGCTGCGGGAATATTTATTAATCCAGATTACACAACTGAGCCTGCCGCATGCCCAGATGCCCAGGCCCATTGAAAATTATACCCGCCTAAATGCCCAGTCACATCGAGCACTTCACCAATAAAATAAAGGTTGTTTTGCTTAACCGATTCAAAGGTCTTTGACGATATTTCATCGGTATCAATTCCACCAAGGGTGACTTCTGCAACGCGATACCCCTCATAGCCTGCCGGATAAAGAGTCCATCTGGTTAATCGCTGCTCAATCTTATTTAGCTCATTCACTTCAATCTGTTTCAGTTTGCAATTCATGCCTATCTCACTACACAGATATTCAGCGATTGATTGACTGAATTTTGTGGATAACAAGGTTTTCAATTGGATCTCTGCGCGTGCTTGCTTATTTTCCTGCAACCAGGCCGCAACATCCAAACCCGGCAAAAGGTCAATTAAAATTGGCTGGCCTGGTTGCCAATAACTGGAAATCTGCAAGATTGCTGGGCCGCTCAATCCTTTATGGGTGAATAACATTGCCTCTGAAAAACGCTGTCCGTTACAGCTAACTTGTACGTCAATGGCGTTGCCGGGAAGCTGACTGGTTTTTTCTAACCACTTTTTATCGAAGATCAAAGGAGTTAATGCCGGGCCAGTTGCAATGATATGATGCCCAAATTGCCTGGCAATATCATAGCCAAAACCGGTAGCGCCCATGGTGGGGATTGATAAACCGCCAGTGGCGACAACCAGCGATGTACAGCTAAATTCAGCCAGGCTAGTTACCAGTTTAAACCCTGAAGAACCCGCCAAAGCTTCGATTTTTTCAACGCTGGTTTTGAGCTGAATAATTACCCCATTTTTCCGACATTCATCAACCAGCAGATCCCGAATATCTTTAGAGCTGTTTTTGCAAAATAGTTGACCCAGGCCCTTGTCGTAATATTCAATGCCATACTCTTCAACCAGCTCAATAAATTGCCATTGATTGTAGCGGCTAAGTGCGGACTTACAAAAATGCGGATTGTTGCACAGGAAGTTTTCTGGCTCTATTGAGTAATTAGTGAAATTACATCGACCTCCACCAGACATTAGAATTTTTTTACCAACTTTATTGGCATGGTCGATGACTAAAACCTGTCGACCGCGTTTTGCGGCTGTGATAGCGCACATCAGCCCTGCAGCACCCGCGCCGATGATAATGACTTGAAATTTTTGATCCATACTGATGAAAAAACAATTAGTAGCTGATAAATATGGATTCTAACCCATCCCTGTTGAGTGAGGCTATACAAACAAGGCAGGTAAACGCGCCGATATCCTGTCAAACTTCAAAATAATGAACTAAGCTTTAGTGGTTATGATAAAAACTGAAACTTCGACAAAAACTGAAACTTCGACAAAAATCGAAACATCCAGTCGGTTCGGTATCAACAGCGACACATCAAGAGTAACGAGCGATAGAACGCTTATTTGAACAGAGGGCTTAATCTATGTACAAAGAAATGTATTATAACGATGATTTGGAAAACCTGGCAGAAGAAGTCGTTTTTGAGCAGATCCATCTATTGATTGAGGCAGGAGAAATTGAGGTGCCCGATTCCGAGGTGTCTATTCAGGATATTGCGGCAATCGCGCTGAACCGGATGCCTGCCAAGTATGTTTGTAATTTTCTTGAAAAACAACAGCCGGGAGAGCAGCTTCAAGACGAAGTGAAAGATCTGCACAAATACGCCAAACGTCAGGTGCTAAAGGCGATCAAAAAGGTTCGAGAAACTCCCCACGACTGAGTAAGGCGTATTATTAATTTAATCCTTACCCGAACTGACTTAGTCATTTTTCTGGGTATGCTCGGTCGATTTCGATATACTAAGACATGATTGAATATAAATTGATACTGGCAGGTTGCGAATGCAGCGTCGCCGAATGGAATCCCGATGGTCAAACCATTGTTTTTGGATTTCATGGCTGGTTAGATAATCTGGCCACTTTTGAAACCCTTGCCAGCTGTATGCCTGATATACGGTTGATTGCCATCGATTTTCCCGGCCATGGTCACTCGGCTCATATCGAAGCTGGAAAAGCTTATTATTTTATCGACGGTTTGTTTTTGATTGACGATCTGATTGAACACTTTCATTTAGAATCGGTTAACTTACTTGGTCATTCGATGGGCGGCGCAATTGCCACAGTATATGCCGCTATTCAACCAGATAGAGTCAATAAGCTGGTATTAATTGAAGCGCTTGGCCCGGTGACTTCTCCTGCAAAAGAAGCGCAATCGACCTTAAACAAAGCCTTGAGTCAGCGCCGGGCTCTCAAAAGTAAACGCAAACCCGTCTATACCACTTTTAATCAAGCATTGGCTGTTAGAGCCGAAGTCTCAGAAATCGCGCCAAACCTGATCAAGCCTCTGGTTGAAAGAGCGTTAACCAGTGTCGAAGGTGGCTATACCTGGCGTGCTGATTCACGTCTAAGAATACCTTCAACTTTACGCATGTCAGAAGAGCTGTTACGTAGCATTTTACCGAATATTAAGGCATCAACCTTGCTGATAGAAGCCAAATCCGGACTACTACAATCAGCCAATGCCGAATATATTCAACAACGCAAACCGCTGGTAAAGCAGCTTGAAGTTCACTTGTTGCCCGGTAGCCACCATTTGCATCTGGAATATCCTGATAAAATCGCCGAGCTGATCAAAGAATTTATAAAATAATCCCACCAGCTATAGGTTGATCTTTCACACTTTAGTATACTCCTACTGGACAGACCAATAGCTAGCCACAAATATAATAAATAAATCAAACATTAAAAATCAGGGTTGGTAGGAGAAACAATAACATGCAAAAAATCTGGTTGGATTCATACCCTGAAGGTATGCCTGAAGAAATTGACGCGGATGCTTATCAATCTATCATTGAAATTTTCGATGAGAGTGTCAGGAAATATGCCGATAAACCCGCTTTTGAAAACATGGGGACGATTTACACTTTTACTGAAATTGACCAAAAATCCAATCATTTTGCCGCTTATTTACAGCAGGAGCTGGGATTAAAACAAGGTGATCGTATGGCGATTATGATGCCCAATTTGCTGCAATACCCAGTAGCGATCTTCGGTGCAATGAAAGCCGGATTAAGCGTGATCAACGTGAATCCTCTTTATACTGAAAGAGAACTCAAACACCAACTGAACGATGCCTGCGCGGATGTTATCTTAATCGTAGCTAATTTTGCTCATACTCTGGCAAATATTCGCGATGAAACCTCATTAAAACATGTGATCGTGACCGAATTAGGGGATGCGCTACATGGCTTAAAATCCATACTGGTCAATTTTGCAGTAAAAAGAATTAAGAAAATGGTACCCGCTTACAATTTGCCAAACGCGCTAAGTTACAAAAAAATCATGAAGAAAGGCGCACTGCTCACCTTAGAACCGGTCGAGCTGAGCCAGAACGATATCGCATTTTTGCAGTATACTGGTGGGACCACCGGGGTGGCTAAAGGCGCGGTACTCACCCATCGGAATATGGTGGCAAACATCATGCAGTCTTATGTTTGGCTAGAAAGTAGCTTAAAACAAGGGCAAGAAGTTATCATCACCGCTTTGCCGCTTTATCATATTTTTTCATTAACGGCTAACTGCATGGTTTTTGTTAAACTGGGCGGTAAGAATGTCTTGATCACCAATCCGAGAGATATGCCAGGATTTGTCAAAGAGTTGTCTAAACATAAATTCTCTGCATTTACGGGAGTGAATACCCTTTTTAATGGCTTATTACATACTCCGGGATTTAGTGATTTAGATTTTAGTCATTTTAAATTTAGTTTAGGTGGTGGCATGGCAGTGCAAGAATCCGTTGCCAAACAATGGGCGGAAGTAACTGGTGTGGTTTTACTTGAGGCCTATGGATTGACCGAGACCTCACCAGGCGTTTGCATGAATCCGACCTATTTAGAAGCTTACAATGGTACTATCGGTTTGCCACTGAGTTCGACCGAAGTGTCTATTCGCGATGAGCAAGGTAATGAGGTCGCTCAAGGAGAGTCAGGGGAGTTGTGGATCCGTGGTCCACAAGTGATGCGTGGTTATCTCGAGCGTCCGGAGGAAACGGCCAATGTTTTAAAACCCGGCGGCTGGTTTACCAGTGGTGATGTTGCGGTGATGAACGACAAAGGTTTTTTGAAAATTGTCGATCGAATTAAAGATATGATCCTGGTTTCGGGATTTAACGTTTATCCCAACGAAATAGAAGATGTGGTGGCATCTAACGAAAAAGTACTGGAAGTGGGCGCAATCGGTATTCCGAGTGAAGCCAGTGGCGAAGTGGTCAAAATTTTCGTGGTCAAAAAAGACAATTCATTAACCAAGGAAGAGTTATTGGCCTATTGCAAAGAAAATTTAACCGGTTATAAACGACCCAAAGAAATTTCTTTTATGAATGAACTGCCAAAATCCAACGTTGGTAAAATACTCAGAAGGGAGCTTAGAGATTAAACTTTGTGATGAAATAGAGATTAGCCAAACAGATCACTCTGCTTCGCAACTGATTAAGCAAGTTTTTGTTATTGAAGATTTTGATGAGCTAGACAAGCTTGCCAACTCCTGGCTCAAAAAAAAATGTTTGGCGATTGATACAGAGTTTGAGCGCCGTACCACTTTTTACGCCAAATTGGCGTTAGTTCAAGTTTACGATGGCGAAGCAATCTATCTGATTGATCCACTGGAGGTTGATTGTCCCGACAGCTTAAGAGAGGTTTTAGAAAATCCGAAAATCAGCAAGATCCTGCATTCATCCAAAGAGGATTTAGAGGTACTTTATACTTCATGGAATTGCCAGCTTGCAGGGCTTTTTGATACTCAGGTCGCCTATCGTTTTATTAACAATGAACTGTCAATCGGTTATGCAAAATTAGTTGAGGAGCTAACGGGGCACCTCGTCAGCAAACAACAAACTAAATCTGACTGGATCAAACGCCCATTGAGCAATGAGCAACTCAGTTATGCGGCTAGAGATGTGTTGTATTTAATTGATATTTATAAGTTATTAAAGGAACAATTAAGCGATAAAGACTACCGACATTATTTTCAAGCGGAGTGTGATGAGTATTGTGTCAATGGCCCTTGCAAGATTGATACTCCCGCTGACTTTCGTGATGCCAAAGATGTTTGGCAGTTAAATGAAACAGATTTGGGCTTATTTAAGTTATTATTTAATTGGCGCGAGAAAAAAGCAAAAACAGATGATAAAACCAGAAATCATATTATTCACGATCAGGGGTTGGTTCATCTGACAAAAATGAAACCGAATTCAACCAATCAGTTAAAAGTTATTCAAGATTTGCATCCTCGTTCAATCCGTTTATATGCCGATGACTGGTTTGATATTATTTCAAAATGGAAATCTTCCAGGCAACAAAGTATTGCGACAGTGCCTAACCCAAGAGACGTTCATCAATTAAAAGCGCTTTCAACTGCGCTGGAATCAATGGTGAAATCAGTTGCCAAAGTCAATCAGGTATCGCATACGCTACTTCTGAGTAAACGATCGATCAGGAAATTAGCTTTTTCAATTTTGACCGACAGTCAACCACCTTCACAATGGTCTGGTTGGCGAAAAGCATTGCTGGAAGAATCGGTCAAACAAAAAGCAAAGCAATTTATTGTTCAATAGTTATGCTTATTGAACTGTATGCCAAACTATAAGTATCAAGCTATAAGTATCAATCAAAATAAATCACAAGAGAATATTTTAATGCTAGCCAGTGTCTACCGAAGCAAACTCAAAGATCAAATGTATTTGTATTTGGCAAAAAAAGATAATTTTTCATCGGTGCCTGAGGCGCTATTAAAAATATTTGGCCGGCCGGAATTTTCCATGCAGCTTAATTTAAAAAACAGACAAAAATTATCGCGGGTTGAGCTTTCTGATGTAAAAGAAGCCTTAAAAGAAAATGGCTATTATTTACAAATGCCACCCGCGATACATGATAATAAAGCCGATTAATTTTTAGATTTTTAAGTTCCAAGTTCGAGTTTCTTGTTTTAAAATCGTAGGGTGGATTAGAGTGTCTTTTGCTCGTAATCCACCGATTTATTTTCGTTGTATATCGATGTCGGATTACGGCGGAAGAGACGCCTAAAGCTTCCGCGTCCTGCTTACGCACCTTACCTGTGTCTATGCAGACAATCCGGCCGATGTTATTGAATAATCATTGTATGGCAATAAATATTGTTTTTAGGAGTTTTAATTGAAAAGATTAAAAAAGGGGGTTCGATTAGCGGTTACGTTTTTGCTTATTGGAGTTTTAGGAGTTGCCGACACAGCAGTGTTGAACGCCGAGGAATTAAGTCCAACAAAAGCAGTTGAATCTAATCAAAAGTCACCTTTCGAGACTTGGAAAGAAAATCTCAGGCCCGACATGTTGGCGCAAGGGGCTGACCAAGAGCTGGTCGATCAGATTATTACCTCTTTAAAATTTATTCCGAAAGTTATCAAACTAGACAGACATCAGCCAGAAGGACGTATGAGTCATGAAGAATATCTGACCAAAGTGATCCCGCCATGGAAGGTTAAAAAAGCGCGAGAGCAATTTAAACTTAACCAGGAAAAATTAATCCAGGCAGAAAAATCCACCGGTGTGCCCGCTCACTATATTGTTTCCCTTTGGGGAAAAGAAACTAATTTTGGAAGCATTACCGGTAATTATTCGGTCCCCAGTTCGCTGGCGACCTTAGCCTTTGAGGGACGAAGAGCCAGTTTTTTCAGAAAGGAATTAATGGCGGCCGTAAAAATTTTAGCCCAGGGCCATATCGAATTAGAAAATATGAAAGGATCCTGGGCCGGTGCGATGGGAAATTGCCAGTTTATGCCGAGTAGCTTTTTGCAATTTGCAGTAGATGCTAATAAAGATGGTAAAAAAAATATCTGGTCTGATAAAGACGATATTTTTGCTTCAATGGGAAATTATCTGGGCAGTTACGGATGGGACAAAAGTAAAAGTTGGGGGCGGCAGGTACGATTAAGCAAAAACTTTGCAGATTACAAGATCGGAAAAAAACACGACCAATCTTTATCCAAGTGGCAGCTTTCAGGCGTCAGGCGAATGGATGGTCGCAATCTACCTGCGGTTGAACTAAACGCTTACTTAATTGCCCCTGGCGGCGAGAAGGGGCGGATTTATCTGGTTTATCCTAATTTTGATATTATTATGAAATGGAATCGTTCTCACTATTTTGCAACCGGGGTGGGCTACTTAGCTGATCGGATCAATTATCCGAAGATCCAGTAAAAATAAAAAGATCCAGTAAAAATAAAAAGATCAGATCAGATTTGATTGATTGTCTTAATTCGCGGTCTGATTAAAAATTTTTCTATTGTCCACACAAGGAAACCTCAATGTTCTATCCCAAAAAAATAAACCCATCGGGCGCCATCACCGGTCAATACGGTTGGCCAACTTCCAAGATTATCTGTGTCGGAAGAAACTATGCTGCCCATGCCAAAGAGCTCAACAATCCCATCCCTGAAACTCCTTTGTTATTTATCAAATCGACCAATACCTTAGTCGATTGTTGCGATCAAATTAGTATCCCGAAAGATCAGGGAGAATGTCAGCATGAGCTTGAGATCGCCATATTGATCGGCAAGCAACTCACTAAGGCAAATCGTTCAGACTCTCTGGCGGCGATTGAAGGCGTTGGCATAGCGCTCGATTTAACCTTAAGAGATTTACAATCACAGCTCAAATCAAAAGGCCAGCCCTGGGAAAAGGCCAAAAGTTTTGATGGCGCTTGTCCGGTCAGCGGTTTTATTCCCTTTGACGAATCAATCAATTTATCAGACATTCAATTTGGGTTGCTAAAAAATGCTGAATACGCCCAGCAGGGAAATTCTAAAGAGATGTTATTTGACACGGTTGCTTTGATCCAGGAGATATCCAACCACTTTAGCCTGTATCCGGGCGATATTATTTTAACCGGAACACCACAAGGCGTTGCATCTTTAAATTCTGGTGATAAAATCAGCCTCGAATTTCAGCAAAGCCAAATTGCGCATGCAACGGTGAAACATGACTAAAGACGATAAATTTTGGGAAACCATCCCATTCGATCAATTCAACCAAAAACAATGGGAATCCATTTGCGATGGTTGCGCCCAGTGTTGCGCGCACAAACTTCAAGATGAAGATACTGATGAGATATTTCTGACCAATATCGTCTGCGAATATCTGGATACTGAAAAATGCCAATGTTCGGTTTATGGCGATCGCCACACTTACGTGCCCGATTGCATTAAAATCACCCCGCAAAATGCCAAAGAATTATCCTGGATACCCGAAACCTGTGGTTATAAACTATTAGCTAATGGTAAGCCGTTACCAGAATGGCACCCATTGGTGACTGGTGATCGGCAATCCACTGAGCAGGCTAATATGACGATTAAAAATAAAGTCATTAGCGAAGCGGATATCGAGATTGATGATCTGGAAGACTATCTGGTTGAAGAGGGCTATTTTTCGAGCCTTTGTAAGGCGATTGGCGCAGATTGTTAACTCTGTCACCCTTATACTGACAATTTCCCTGATTTAAGCTCCTATCTCACTGAATATTATGAAATATTCTAAAATTGGTCTAAACTTATCTTAACTTGGATTAATCCTCAGTCAATCTGCGTAGGGCCAACATTTATGGGAAATTCAAAGTCGTCAGGTCTTTTATTAGGCCTATGCCTGTTTTGCCTGACTGCTAATGCCGAAAGCGCCAGTAATAACAAAATCGCCAATAACAGCAATACTGATAAAAAGGCTGATGTCCGTCTTTTGATCGACATTTCTGGCAGTATGAAGAAAAACGATCCGAATAATCTCAGGATACCCGCATTACAATTAGTCACTAATCTTTTGCCAAAGGGCTCTGATGCCGGAGTCTGGGCCTTTGGCCGTTATGTGAATATGCTGGTGCCGCTATCAACGGTTGATGCCAGTTGGCAATTAAAAGCCACCAAGAGTGCCAAAAAAATCAATTCCAAGGGCTTGTACACAAATATTGGCAGCGTGCTAGAAAAAGCTTCTTATGGTTGGTCAAAACCAAGTAATAAAGAAAAACGCAGCTTTATTTTGCTTACCGATGGCATGGTGGATATTTCAAAAGATGCCGCAGTCAATGCCAGGGAAAGATCTCGGATCTTGAATAAAATATTGCCTAAGTTAAAAAAGGCGGGGGTGATCATTCATACCATCGCGCTCTCTCAAAATGCCGATCACAAATTACTAAAACAACTATCCACTCAAACCGATGGTTGGTATCAAGCGGTTAATGATGCGACTGAACTACAGAAAGTCTTTTTGAAAATTTTTGAACAGGCCGCATCGAGAGATAACCTGCCTATCTCAGACAATCAATTTTCGGTGGATGCCAGTATTGATGAAATGACGGTGCTGGTTTTCAGACAAGATGCGACTTCACCAGCCAAATTAATCACGCCGAGTGGAGAAATTCTGAGCAAGGACGCTTCCACATCAAAGGTAAGATGGTTTTCTACCGATGGCTACGATTTAATTACCTTGCAAAAACCTGAGACTGGTCAATGGAAAATAGACGCGCAAGTTGATCCAGATAACCGCGTGATGGTGGTGAGTAAATTAGGTTTGTCGATTGCCCAGTTACCCAACAATCTACTCGCCGGTGAAGCGATTAATTATGAATTACAACTGCTCGAAGAAGGTAGCGTGATCAGTAATCCGGATTTTCTTAAGTTAGTGGATGCCAAGCTGGAACAAAATAAAGGCGGTCAAAAAAGCAAGTTGGCGATGTTTTTTGACAGTGGTAGCAATACCTTCAAACAAAACTTCTATACCGACAGTTTTGAAGGAGAACTAAAATTACGGTTACATGTGTCCAGTCCAACCTTTGAGCGAGTCAGAAGCCACGCGATCAATATTTATGGCTCGCCACTGGTCACCGAGGTTCAAATATCAGAGGATAACCTTAGCCCGCATAAGATAACCTTGTCAGTCAGAGAGGATATCGTAAACCCAGAAAGTCTAAAAATAAACGTGACTATCGCCAAACCAGACGGTGAAAAGCTTTATCAGGGCATCGA
>JAUUYO010000319.1 GCA_030590405.1 Kangiellaceae bacterium | reverse complement strand
TTCGGCATAACGGGATTTAAATAGAACCTTCATTTTATTTTTTCTGGCGACATTTTGTGAGGCTATATTATCAATATGAATAATCGAAATAATTCGACTATTGACTTGATGTCTGATGGCATAATCAACCAACACCGATGACATTTCGCTGGCATAACCTTTGCCCCATTCACAGGGCAATAATGAATAACCAATTTCATGTTCGATATTGCCTTCGATGTCTTTTTGTAAAATACCCGCTTGACCAATCAATTTTCCAGTCTCTTTACAAATGACCGCAAGCATTCCATAACTGGTTTGTTGGTAGCGTTCAAATTGAATATCAATCCATTTTTTTGACCAGTCGAGGTTAGTGTAATCCTCCGTTTCATTGGAACTGATTAATCCCAGGTAGGCTAAGCCAGGGTTATTATCAAAAAAACTTGCCCATTTTTTTATATCGGACGGCTGTAAGCGACGAAGAGTTAACCGCTCCGTTTCATGTTGAAAATAGTTTGAGTTTTGATCCACTGTTAAAATCCCCTCATTCAGCTTAACGGGTGAAAATATTTAAACAAAGTAGTCTAAGATATTTTGACGTCTAACCGCTTAATCACTTTGCCATAAATAATCAAAGATATCGCCGAAACGGCCGCGATTGCCGCAAAGTAGAGCCAGATATAATGCGCGTTGCTTGACGCAACTTCCCATGCCGCTCGAGATTCAAATAAACGCGGATCAGGACAGTAAGCAGTTAACAGGTATCCAGACAGCCCAAAGCCTAAAATCGAAGCAAGAAAGGAGTGTAAATGTGAAAACCCAAGATAAAGGGCCTCTTCACCTTTTGGCGCCTGTAGTGAGAAATATTCTAAAAAACGAGGTGATATAAATGATTCTGCCAATCCCTGAAAGACAATTCCCAGGATCATCATAAAAGCGATCGGATGCAGTTGCACAAAACCTAGATCGACCGTACCTTGCAACATATTGCCGCCCGCCATTAACAACGCAGACAGCGGCATAATCAACATACCCACCGTCATTGACTGCAATGGACTCCTGCCGTGCATCATTTTGGTAACAAAACCAACGGTTAATGCGACCACAAATGGATTGACGTTGGCATACCAGGAGGGGGAGGCACCTTCACCTGCCATTCTTAATACGTACTTTGGCATCGTCGCGTAGAGTTGATGCTGGACCATCCAGAAACCAGTTATGATGATAATCAAAGTGAGCAATCGTCCATTGCTCAAAACTTTACCCAGCGCTGACACTATTTCTGAAAAACTCTTACCATCGTGGTTATCATCCATATTTTTAAAAAAGAAAAAAATACTTATAAAGGCTAAAGCCGTCATACTGGCGGCAAAATAGTTCAGGTTGATCATGCCTAAATCGCCCATCGATTCTCGCAACGGCTTAACAATTGTTTTACCGGAAAATGCCCCAATATTCACCATCATATAAAAAATAGAAAAGCCTTTGGCTCTGGTTTCCGCAGTCGTCGATTTTGCCACCGTTCCAGTGATGACGGCTTTGATAAAGGAACCGCCAATCATGATCACTACCATAATGGGAATAATTGCCCAACGAATATCTGTTTCAAGTAAGCCCGTGAAGGTCACTGTTCGACCATATTCCACCAGTCCTTGCGCTTCTAGCATATTGGGGAAAGTCGCCAGACTGGCATAACCAATGGTCAATAGACCAAAAGCCAGCATCAATGATTTTCGAAAACCGATTTTATCTGCGAGTGCGCCGGTAAAAGTCGGCAAAAAATACAGTCCAGCAGAAAAAGAGCCTGATAACCAAGCGGACTGAACATCGTTAAAGCCTAAAATTCGGGATAGATAAAGGGTGATAACGATAAACACCCCGTAATAAGCAGCTCTTTCCAGAAGTTCAACGCCGTTTGCGATCCAGAAGGTTTTAGGAAAACCGCCCACCAGGGCAGGGTTATTGTTTGAAGTCATAGTTTGTCCCGAAAATGCTGAGGCTTGATAATTAATCGATAAATTCTTATTTTGGTCTTAGTGGCAAAACGTGTTGATTCTACCTTATTTTGATCGTTTTGGGTTGAAGGTCTTACGATAAGACTGTTGCCTCAACCGCAATTTTTAAATCTGAACCAGATCGCTATTTATGTGGACGAACTAATGAGTTGATTGAAGAATTGCCATTGATGTTAGTCGAAAACCGACAGTACATTCATTATCGGAAAGGGGCTGTTGCAATGATGTCATTAGTTGATGTTTTTTACGTTAAAGGTTGTTAAATTGAAAAGAAGTTTTGTTTGGCATGGAATAAATAGAGTTCTTATGTCAAACCCTGCATCGCGATCGGTGCAGGGTTCTTGATTCAAATTTAAAGATTTTTTAAAATATTTTCTGCAGTAGAGACTTCAAACTCCCCAGGGCCTTCGATAAATATGTGAGTCACAGTGCCATTGTCAATGATTGCCGCAAAACGCTTGCAACGCTGACCCATACCAAACCCTGAACCATCAAAATCCAACCCTAACGCTTTTGAGAATTCACAGTTGCCATCTGCCAGCATGGTAAGTTCTTCAGCATTGCTGGATTTTCCCCATGCGCCCATCACGAAAGCATCGTTCACTGACATACAAACAATACGTTCAACACCTTTGGCTTTGATGGCATCTGCGTTAACCACATAACCTGGTAGGTGTGCTTGTGAACAGGTAGGGGTAAACGCGCCAGGCAGGCCGAAAAGTACGCTTTTACCGGCACCGAATAACTCCGTAGTATCCACTTCACTAGCTTCGCC
>JAUUYO010000224.1 GCA_030590405.1 Kangiellaceae bacterium | reverse complement strand
CTACTTTATGAAATAACGAAGGATTTTACCGACCGTACTTTCGGAACAATTGCAACGATTGAGTGAATATCTGTTAGCTCGTGCCCCGACTTATTGAGAAGCTTCCGATATGCAGCATAAGTAATTGATTCAATTGGTTATTAGATGCGATCTTTTTAATAACAAAAATAATTTTTTATTGTTGTTATTAATATCCCTGTCTTGTTGTTTAATCTACACAGTTATTTAATCTACACAGTTATTTAATCTACACAGTTATTTAATCTACACAGTTATTTAATCTACACAGACTATTTAATCTACACATTAAGTTGATTTGCATTATATCGCTGATGATGTTTTGCAAAAAATAGTCGTTTCTTCAAGTGATGTAAAAGTTCGGTCTTGAGAGTGTGAACTAATGAAAGAGCAACAACTCGCCAAGAGAGTCAATAAGAGAGTCAATTTTGAGAGAGACTTCTTTGAATTTATAAGGTCAATCTGATACCTTTAGCATCAAGCAATTGGATCTATACATAAAAAGGCAAATATCTCAAAAATGTCCTTGGAACTAAGTGAAAACGATATCAAGTTAATTAATCGCGTGCAAAAGAGTTTTCCTCTTTGCAAAGATCCCTTTGGTCAAATCGCTGAAGAACTTGAGCTGGAAAAAGACTGGGTGATCAGCCGGTTAAATGAGTTGAAAGAACAGGATGTTATCAGCCGTTTTGGTGCCGTGGTAAAACGAAAAAAGAATCGTTATAGCACCTTGGCAGCGCTCAAAGTGCCTTGTGAACGAGTCAATGATGTTGCTCACCTGGTCAGTTCTTATGATGAAGTCACGCATAATTATTTACGAGAGCATGATTACAATCTGTGGTTTGTTATTCAGGCGAAAACAGAAAAAAAATTGACCGATTTGTTGACTGACCTGCGCCAGCACATGGATTTTCCGATGTTAAATCTACCTATTTTGGAGTCCTATCATAGCGATATGGTAATTACACTGTAATGGATATTAATCAACAACGAAATATTATGAAGCATTTATCACGAGGTTTGCCGATTTGTGATGATCCTTACAAAGATCTGGCTGAAGCATCAGGTATTTCTGAGGAGACTTTGCTAGAATTTATTCGAGAATTAGTGGATTCCAATGTGATCAGCCGGTTTGGTATGGTGGTTAACCATGAGTCGGTTGGTTATAGTTCAAATGCGATTGTTGTTTGGGATGTGCCGGATGATGAGGTGGATCAAGTTGGCGCGCTTTTAGGGCTTCAAGAAAAAATAAGTCTTTGTTATAAACGACCTCGGCAAATGCCTGATTGGCCTTACAATCTCTTTACCATGCTTCACGGTAAAAGTGAGGAAGAAGTTACTTCGGAACTGAATAAAATTGTCAATGAAAATAATATCGCAAATTATGCCAGCGATGCTTTAATCAGTACCAAGACTTTTAAGCATACTGGTTCGCGCTTTGATTGGTGATAAATGACAGGTGCTACAGTTGAGAGTCTCCAGAAAGCACGCCTTTATTTTCGTTTCGTTTTTTTAGTCGCTTGATAGCGCTTCTTTGAGCGGCCTCTTTTTGCTATAACTTCCGCCGGGATCAGCTGATTAGGACCATCACCGATTAATTCTGCGCGCCCCATTTCCAGCAATGCTTTTCTGAGCATCGCCCAGTTTTTTTCATCGTGATACCTTAAAAAACCTTTGTGTAACCGTCGTCTGTCGAGATTTTTTTCGGTATAAACACTTTCACTTTTGTAAGTCACTTTGTGTAGTGGATTTTTCTCTGAGTGGTACATGGCGGTTGCTAATGACATTGGCGACGGATAGAAATTTTGTACCTGATCCAGCCGGAATTTATTGTGCTTTAACCAGAGCGCCAGATTCAACATGTCGGTATCATCACAGCCAGGATGGGCGGCAATAAAATAGGGAATTAAATACTGTTTTTTACCAGCTTCTTTGGAAAACCGTTCAAACATATTTTTGAATTCATTATAACTGTCCATTTCCGGTTTCATCATTTTGTCGAGGGTGTTTTTCTCGCTATGTTCCGGGGCTATTTTCAAATAACCGCCCACATGATGAGTGACCAGTTCTTTGACATATTCCGGATCAACTACCGCCAGGTCATATCGTAAGCCGGAGGCGATTGCTACACGTTTGACTCCTTTGACTGCACGAGCTTTGCGATAAAGTTGGGTAGTTTGACTGTGATCGGTAATCAAATTTTTGCAGATCACCGGATACACACAGGAAAGTTTGCGGCAGTTTTTCTGGATCTCATCATCTTTACAATTGAGATGATACATATTGGATGTCGGTCCACCCAAGTCGGAAACCGTACCGGTAAATCCCGGTACCTTATCACGCATATCTTCAATTTCTTTGATAACCGACTCTTGCGAGCGACTCTGGATCACCCGTCCTTCATGCTCGGTAATCGAGCAAAAAGTGCAACCGCCAAAACATCCGCGCATGATATTGACTGAGAAGCGGATCATTTCGTAAGCGGGAATATTTGCATCGGCAGGTGTTGTTCCATAAGCCGGGTGCGGTACTCGCTCATATTCCAAATCAAAAACGCCGTCTATTTCACTGGTTTCTAACGGGATCGGTGGGGTATTTACCCACACTTCTTTTCCGCCATGTTTTTGCACGAGAACTCTGGCATTATGTGGATTAGATTCTAAATGCAAAATTCTTGAGGCATGTGCGTAAAGCGCCGTATCGCCTTTGATTTTTTCAAAAGACGGCAATCGGATCACGGTGGTTTTATTTTCCAGTCCTGCTTTGCCCATCAAAGGCATCGGTACGATTTTGATCGGTACGAATTCGGTTGGCAATGTATCGGATGGTGTCCCTTGTTGTCTGGATTGACAGCTTTTGGATGCGGGATCCTTATTTTCATTGGGAACAGTCTCTTTATTGGGAACAGTCTCTTTATTGGAATCAATCTCTTCATTGGGAGCAGTATATTCGTAGGGGTTACTTTGTCCGAGATCTTGCATGAGTGTTTTGTCAGATGGCCAGTCAATCCGAGTCGAATCAACTTCTGTCCAGCCTTGGGGGATTTTATTGCGAATAATCGCGGTGCCAGGTATATCGGTTAATTCCTTGATTGCGCGGCCAAGTGATACTTGATGGGCAATTTCCGCCATGGCTCGCTCAGCATTGCCATAAAGCAGTATATCGGCTGCCGAATCAACTAACACCGAGCGTCTGACTTCATCGCTCCAATAATCGTATTGAGCAATTCGGCGCAAACTGGCTTCTATACCGCCTATAACAGTCGGTATATTCGGATAAGCTTCACGGCATTTTTGAGTATAAACAATGACCGCTCGATCCGGTCTTTTTCCGGCAACACCTTGTGGGGTATAGGCATCATCGTTACGGATTTTTTTATCGGCAGTATATCGGTTGATCATCGAATCCATATTGCCCGCAGTAATACCAAAAAATAAATTAGGTTCACCTAACACTTTAAAAGCTTCCGGGTCATTCCAGTCGGGTTGAGCAATAATCCCGACTCTAAAGCCTTGAGATTCCAGAAACCGTCCAATAACCGCCATACCAAAACTAGGATGATCGACATAAGCATCGCCAGAAACAATGATGATATCGCAACTATCCCAGCCAAGTGTGTCCATCTCTGCCTGAGACATCGGCAGGAACTTTGCCCGGCCATAACATTCCGCCCAATATTTGGGGTAAGCGAATAGATTGTTGTTGGCTTTGGACATGATTAAATCGTGTAAGTATTTGAGGGCGCGTATTTTCTCAGGAAATAGGATGAATTACACCTGTTTTGGTTGAAAATCGTTCATTTTTCATCCAGCTATTCAATATTATGCCCAAATGGCACAGCAAAATGGTACAGGTAGAACTCGAAGTTTATTGTACACTCGGCAATCTTAAGAAAAAAGCTCGTGAGTTTTATTACTCTGTCATCTATCAATATGTTATTATGCAGGCCGTTTTAGCAGGGTAACGAGGTTATAATCTTCGGCTGTACCCGCAACTGTACAGAAAAACGCCTGTCGTTCTTTCTAAGCCAGAAAACCTGCTAAGTGTTTGTTTAAGATATTTATACCATTTGTTCCGGGCGGGTTACTCGGCGGCTGAGTGAATTAAGCCTGTTTTGTTTAAAGCGTGCTTTCACCTACCTCCTTTTGATCCATTTAAGCGTTATCAATTTTGGATCAGTATTGTCATTTTCTAATTTCACACAACAATTGCCAACCACTTCGGATAAGTTTGAAGGGGTTAACCCGACTTGCTCTATTTTTGAAGCGAAACAGCTGTGCTGGCAAGTGGGTCACACCAAAATCCTTAAAGAACTCACTTTTAGCATTCAGCAAAATCAATTTATTGGTGTGATTGGCCCCAATGGAGCTGGCAAGTCTTCGTTATTAAGATGTCTGTTTGGTAAGAACCAAATCTCCAGTGGTTCGCTCACTTTTAATCAAAAAGAAGTTTCCAGTTATTCCAGAAAATCGTTGGCGCAAGAAATTGCGGTAGTTTTGCAGGAGCCGCCCACCCATTTTGATATGTGTGTGTTTGAGCTGGTTAGTATGGGATTGATCCCCCGGCAGTCTCTGTTGAGCTTTTCTACTCAGCAAGATCGAGAATCTGTGCAACAAGCCATCGCCGATGTGGGTTTATTGGAAAAAACTCAAATGCCATTTAATACTTTATCCGGCGGTGAAAAACAACGGGTGATGTTAGCGCGGGCCATTGTGCAGAAAACCAAGGTGTTGATATTGGATGAACCAACCAATCATTTAGATATCCAACATCAAATAGAAGTTTTGCATTTAGTCAAAGCGATGAATATTACCGTGTTACTCAGTATTCACGATCTCAACATGGCGGCCGCTTTTTGTGATCAGATTATTCTAATGGATAAAGGCGAAATTATTCAACAAGGTGATTGTCAAACAGTGCTGAACACCAAAAACCTCAAACAAGTTTTTAAGATCAATGCCAATATCGACAATCACCCGTTCCATTCCGGTCAACGAATTTCTTATGATTTTAGTGAATCGACTAAAGCTGAAAAAACAGTCAATCAAAAAATGGTAGAACAAAAAACGGTAGAACAAAAACAATGCAAACCAGGTGTTGAAGATGATTAGCCGTTTTTCACTACTCGCCATTTTGTCGATAGTTTTTTTGCTACTCACTTTAATTTT
>JAUUYO010000161.1 GCA_030590405.1 Kangiellaceae bacterium | reverse complement strand
CATGTCGGATTACGGCCCAAAAGACGGCCTAATCCGACCTATGTTACACCGTTCATGGCACCAAGGTTAATACTGACTGCAAATGCTCTTGAACCTGTTGATCGCTGATCCAATGATGACGGAAATTACCTTTAGAGTAATCAACTGCCTGATCCTGATAATGACGATCGGTTACAACTCCGGACTGACCAGTTGGATTAATCCCCCAGCTATTTTCAATATCGCCAAAGTCAATCACTCGCCTGGTAGAAGGTCCCATGATGATTTTTAACTCATCACCATCAGCCTTAAACATCAAATTGTTAATCGCTTCTGCACCAGCTTCACTCGGCAATGGCCCAACGTTAAACAATTTATCCAAAAGTGCCACTTTTCCAAGCGGGTGCTCATGCACCATTTTTATATCATTTTGCCAAGTCCATTGAGTTAAATTTTTGCTAAAACGATTGACTAAAAATGCGGTCGATTTCTGCCATGCTTGAATAATCAACCCTTCTCTGGTTTCCAACTCTTTGGTATCAACATTGTCCCACCAAACAGAACTTTCATTATCCAGAATCCGCCAGATAGAACGATCCATCAAAAATCCAAACTGAAAACTGGCGTATAAATCCTCGCCCATTTCATCCATCATAATCAAACGCATCAACTCATTTCTAAAACGATTATAAATGGTGGCCCCGACTTCATCAGGTGAATGATTAGCTTGCCAATTAGTAAAAAATTCTAATGCCTGAGTTTCTATTTCGCTTAAATCAGATAGTTTGTTTTTTAAAACAGGGATAGCCACTTGTTGAAATAACTGAGCGCTTGGCGTGGTATTGTCCATCAGCATAGTTTTCATATCATCTGGATTAAACTTTTCTTTTTTAGCAAGCCATTCGACAATTCGAGTTGGCCGATCTGTTGGTGAATAATATCCTGGAACTAAACCATCTCCCATATTGGCTGGCTGATTATTAGCAGTGTATAAAACACCTGATTCAGGATTAATTTGTTGAGGATTGTGGGAAAAATCATAAAATCCAAGAATATCATCTTTACCACTGGCACCATCTAAAATAAACTTAGGATTAACATGTTCAGGACGGATCGGTAGTTTTGCACTCGCCCACCAGGCAATATCGCCATTAGAATTAGCGTACATTAAATTTAAACCTGGCGCATGGATCATCTCAGCAGATTTTTGCGCTTTTTCTAGAGTATTCGCACGAGGTAAAGTATAAAAAGCTTCCATCATTTGATTATCAGTATTTAAAAAAGCCCACCAAAGTGCCACCGGCTGCTCCAATTTTCCCAAGCCGTACTTAACGTCTTTAACCTCATCATAAATATGATTCACCACGGTTCCGTGACGGGTTGCGCGAACTTCTAACTCAATGTCTTTAGCGTCCTTGACTTTAATCACTTCGACTCTTTTTTCGAAGTCCTGCCAATGATCAATCGCCCAATATTGATTATCATTTTCTGGATTTAATTTTTCTGCATACAGATCCATATCATCATTTTCAAACATGGTTAATCCCCATGCGTGATCTTTGCTCATACCCAACATCGGCACCGGAACTAAACCTAAAAAATGCCCATAAATTTCGGTTTTATCGGAAGTCAGTTGCGTTTCATACCAGACCGATGGCTGGCTAAAACCAATATGAGGGTCATTAACCAGTATTGCACGACCTGACTCACTGCGCTTCGGAGCAATTAACCAACTATTGCTTCCGTGAAAAATACCAGATGATTGAAGCCCTTCGACAATTTGACTCACTTCAATCGATAAGTTTTTAGTCATAAGTGGATCAACGGGAATTTGTTCAAAGCCGGGTGTATAAAGAATTCCCATATCCTTCATATAATTTTCACCAAGCTTTTGTGAAAGATGAGAAACCAGTGGATCGTCTCTTAACCCCTGAGCAAAAGAAAACGACATAAATCCAGCAATCGATGCCATATCTTCTAAGGTATATTGGTGAGCGGGAATACCGATCAAGTCAAATTCTACTGGGCTAGCGCCATTTTTCACGTATTGATTAACGCCATCCAGATAACTCTGCATAGTCGCGATCATGTGCGGATCGGAGCGTTTTTTCACCGCTTGGATCCACTGCTTAGCAAAGTGCCCTAGTCCCAAAGTCCTAAACAATTTGTCCACACCCACTAGTTCTTCACCAAGAATTTCAGACAACTTCCCTTGAGATAAACGACGGCTCATTTCCATTTGAAATAGACGGTCTTGTGCATGTACATATCCAAACGCCCGATAAAGGTCGCTATCGTTTTCTGCTTTGATATGAGGCACGCCGTAACTGTCATAGGATACAATCACCGGATTAGTTAAACCGTCGAGCTTCAATTCACCCTCTCTGATCGGCTTTTTTCCACTTAAATAGAAATAACCGCCGACACTAATTAAAAAAATAATTAACAACAATGAAAGTAGGATTTTTTTTAACATTCTATTATTCCGAAACTCTGCACCTCATCCTTGGCTGTCTGCAATATTAAAGTCCATCCATGGACAAAAAAAACCCCCGAATAAATCGAGGGCTATTTAAATTTTGATTAGATATAAATATCTTTAAACTTTCTAATCTTATTCTTCCAACAATGTTGGATCAACTACCTGAACAGCCGCACCGCCACTCGCTAAGAAACTCACGATTTCGGTTTGCATCTCTGTAGTGACATTCAACAAGGCCAGCTCTCCACCTTCAGTCCCATCTGATGGAGTCAATACTGAAGAATGAAGACCCTGATTCAACTTGGTAAACAAACGGTCACCGACAACCACACCGGTTTCATCGGTAACAGCTGTTGTTGTTAGACCAAGTACACGAGCAAGAGGAATTGTACCTGCCAGAGGAGCCCCTTCAACCGCGTTAGGTACTACGGCATCGCCCAAGTTTTGCAATAACAACGTCGGTACGTTATTAGCTACCGCATGCGCTGCAGTATTTGCAGGGTCAGCTGAATCAAGTACCGCTTGAGCTACAAATAAGAATTGCGATAAAACCCCGGCGAAATCAGGATCTGTAACTTCCATACCGGCAGCGCCAGCGATACCCGCTCTAATTCTAGGGCCAAAAGTGTCAGAGCCATTTAGCATAAGCGCAAGACCGCTTCCAGGATTAGCAAGACCTACCGCTTTAACATTGTCAGAATAAGCAATCATACCCGTTCCAACAATACCACCTAATGAGTGACCAATAAAAGAAATTCTGGTTGAATCAAAGTCAGCACCACCACCATCGATGTCCATAAAAGCAATAGCCTTTTCAAGATAAAGTAAGTCGAAAATTGCTTGACGGTTATTATCTCTGGCCACTAATAAGTTAGCTAAGTTGATAGTGTGGGTTCCTGAAGCATCAGGATTACCATCTGGACCTGGTGCGCCTGTTGCGTTATCGACAAAATCCAATCCGAAAGTACGCTCTCTTACACCCCCAATATCGTAACCTTCAAAAAGCCCGGTTGGATTGTCTACAGCAATACCATGTAGCGGCATATCCATTGCGATTGCAGCAGTACAGGTCTGAGCTAATGAATCGGCAATAGCAATTAAGTTAGTTCTGTTAGCAGTAATACCGTGTTGGAAAATAGCAATCGGATAACCTTCTGCTGGTTTTGCACACACGCCATCTTTTGGAATAGAAAGAAGAAGTGGTACGATTTCTTGACCATTAATCTGAGGCAATGGATTGGCATAGCTTAGGTTTCCTAAAGGCGCTGGATTTGGCACAAGTGCCCCAAAAGGGTCAGCTGGATTTGGCACTAACTCAGAAGTCAACCAAAAAGTATTAAGTGGTGCGATAGGATTTTCTGTACTTGGTATTCCCAACATATAACTAAGCTCAATTGAGCCTTTATATATATTAGCAGCACTCACTTCTAAACCAAGAATAAAATCTGTTGTATCCACACCAAGATTTGTAAAACTGGTAACTGGCAATTTTCCGCCAGGCGCTCCCGCCAGACCTAACCCGATAGTTCTATCGATATGAGCCGCTTTAGCCGTTTGCATAACTGTGCCAACAGATTGCACAGTAAATTGATAACTCAAAATAATATCATCTCTTACAGGACCATCGGCAGCTTCTGTGGCCACAATCATTGCATTAACTAAACCTTGAACAGGAATCAGTCCTCTAATGTCAGTAGCCCCAGGTGCGGGTTCTTCAGTACTAATAGGATTAGTAATAGGATCAGACTTTACGATGGCAAACTGCGAATCATGAAGAATCGGTTGACCATCACTATCTTGTAGGTCATTGGTTAGTACCACCATATAAGAGGCTTGCTGCTCAAATGGAATCAAGGGAACAATGGCAATTGTTGTCGCGCTGGTGGCTTGCACAAAATAGTCCAAACCAAACGTTAATTCTCTTTCTACACTAGTTACAGGACCGGTAGGAGCAATCACACCTGGAGCAACTTCAGGCCTAAACACATTGGTTTTATAAACATGAACACTGCTACCACCAACAACACTTGCGGGGTCTATGCTAAGGCCGTCATCCCGACTGCTAAAATCAATGGCAAAAGGTGCTACAGCAGACCAACCATCTAATCCACTAAGAGCCACTGCAGGATCAGAAAAATCAGTGGGATCAACTACTGGAATTTCTAAAGTTAAATCCAGAGATCCACCAAAAAGTAAATCATTTGGTAAGGGTATATTGCCATCGCCCGGCGCATAAACCGCTGCCATTCTAGCTGGTACAGCTTGAGTCTGAGTCTCTAACGGATCATTGACCCCATCACCACCACAGCCCATCATTCCAATAGTAATACCGACGCCAGTGGCTATCGAGAGTAAAAAGTTTGGTTTGTTCATACAAATCTCCTGTTATTTTTCTACTTCTAATCCTACGATTTAAAAAATTCGGCCTGTTCTGGCTACGCAATTTATTCTAGTAATAATGGTTATTATTGTTTTATTTAAGCTTTCTTTAAGCCAATAGCAACTCCCATGATTGATCCATTGGAGAGTTGAACTGACCAATCCTACCCGCTTTAACGGGTAAAACGCAAGTGCTCTGACCAGACAAAAAGCATTTATCCGCATTTTTTAAGGGCTAACCCTGTTTATTCTGACAATTGTTTGTTTTTTAACCAGTCACCCTTTGCTCTTAATGGCCTACGTTATTAACAACCTAATTATTAACAACCTAATTATTGCTCAACCTTTATTGACCAACCACTCAAGCCTCCTTTATAAAACCCGCTGATACACCTTACTTTGAATAAATGTTTGCAAAATATCCTGGTCAAGTTTCCCGCTTTTAGCTTCCTGAGACAAAATATCCAAAGAAAGCTCCAGTCCGACCGATTTTTTATAGGGTCTGTCAGTTGCGGTTAACGCATCAAAAATATCCGCTATCGCCATGATTTTACTCGGCAGTGGAATGTCGTGACTTTGCAAGCCCAAAGGGTAGCCGGTTCCATCCAGTTTTTCATGATGAGCCCCCGCAATTGCAGGAATAGCCGCAAGTTCGTCAGTCCAGGGGATCCTTTCCAGAAATTTTTGGGTGTGAACTACATGTGATTGAATTTTCCGTCTTTCTTTGTCTGTCAAACTTCCTTTGGATGTCGATAACGATAAAAAATCGGCATCATTGAGCAAGCGGGTCGAAAAAGGATATTCCTGATTCAACTTGTATCCCGCCATATGAGCTAATTCTTCCGCCACATTTTCTTCCATTAAACTGGGTTTGTTTGCCTGAAATAAAAGCTGTTTATATTTATCTAACTTATCCAGCTCGGCTAACAAATCTCGGTGAGCACTATTGTTGCTAAACTTCATTTTTTTAACATCTGAAATCAAAAAATTATGTTGTTCGAATTTATGCCCTTCATTTAGTAGCTGATGATAATACTTCTTTTCCAATATTTGTTTTTGCCAATCAATTTTAAGCTCAAGGTATTGATAACGACTAGCGTGTAACTTATTGGCTTTTAATAACACATTTTCCTTCACCCCAACTTTGCCAAAATCGTGCAATAAAGAAGCATAACGCAATTCTCTGATCTGCTCATGATTGAAAGATAAATTTTTATGCACGCCGGATGTTTCTTTATCAAGCATTTCAGCCAGTCCAGTGGTTAATTCTGCCACCCTGAATGAATGACCACTAGTCACCGGATCTCGGGATTCAATCGCGTTAACCGATGCTGAAACAAAACCTTCAAATAAGTTTTGAATGTTTTCAATTAAGTGACTATTGTCTATCGCGACAGCCGCCTGACTTGCCAAACCTTCTAATAGGCCCTGTTTTGTTTTTGAGAATCCTCTGTTTTGTTTTTTTTCATTACAATCAATGTTTTTTTCATCACAATCAAAACCTGGGTCTTGTTTTACGTGTTCATTTAAAGGATCAAACATCGGATCATGGCCGAAGGTATTAACAAATTGCAAAACCCCAATCACTTTGCCTTTGTGATTTTTCATCGGCAACACTAATAACTCTTTAGAGCGATAATTGACTTTTTCATCGAAACTCTTATCAAAACTAAACGGGTAACCGTCGTTCAGATTATAAACATCGCTAATGTTTAACATTTCTCTACTAAGCGCAACATATCCTGCCAGCGATTGATTGGTTAAAGGAAACCGAACCTCTCTAAAGTCAAAACTGATCTTGCTGTTTTGAGTAAGTTTAAAAACCAGCTCCGCCTCACCGTTTGATGATTTTTCGATTAGATAAAGAGACGCGCCTTCACACTTGCCAAGCGATCGACCTTCCTTTAAGACTAACCCTAGTAGCTTATCCAGATTTTTTTCGGCGCTCAAAGCAACACCAATGGCGCTTAAATTCTCTCGCTCTTTGCTAACGATAAGATGTTGTTTTTCAACTTGCCGAAGCGCGATCCTTGCAAGATGATATTGGCGTGCCGAGTTTAAACAAGCTTTAAACTGTTGGCAGGAAAAAGGCGGGACAATTTGTATGTCTCCTTGCACCTTATCTGAAAAAGATAGATAGAAAAAATTTCTATCTGATTGCAATTGTTCTGGAGCACATTGAAACCCTGGCGAAAAAATAATCACCGAATATTTGATTGGCGAATGGACCGGAGGCAGCTCGGTTAAAATCTTGTGCTCATATTGGCGAATTAAAGTTTGAACATCCGGTTGGAAAGCCTTAAATTCACCGACAATAAGAAGTGGTTTAGAAATACTGACATCATTAATTTTTGATGATTGCTTCATGACATAGGGTACTGACTAATTTGTGAAAGATAACATCACACTGCAAAACGAATTAGTTTCAGTAGCCGTTTAGGATACGGGTTAATAAAACCACATAATTACAGACAGAGTTGAGTTAAGATACATTACTCTATGCGATACTCAATATCCATAAACTTTCGCTTGATTAGCGACATGATACTCTTTTTATTTTGTCAATAATTATAGTTAATGAAAGCAGTATAGGTACAGTTCTTTAAGAGCGGCTAATATTAAAATCAATCAATATTGATGTGGTTTATATATATCGAGTAGGGAGGGCAATCTCTTCTGCCCACGCTGGATCTTTGAATTTAACGAAAAAGGTGGGCAAAAATGACTGCCCACCCTACAAAATACATTTTAATTCAACATGTGCGCTGTCAAATTTAAGACAACGGCTTAGCCTTTGCCCAAGCCACCGCCTAGGCGGTGGATATACAAGACTAATTATAAAGGCTGAGCAGTCGCAAGGTTATAGCCTACAACTTGTTGACTTCCGTTACCGCCTTTCTCATCTGTGTCTTTGTAAGTCACTAATAACTTAGAATAGCTTAAAGTTAAGTTTTCCATTGGCGTACCTTCTGCATCTGCAGACATTGAATAACTACTTACTAAACAGTTTTCTAGCTCATAAACCATAAATTCTT